>NZ_JSDQ01000030.1:0-88965 GCF_000813665.1 Neochlamydia sp. EPS4
AGGTCGACTCACCTAGTTTTTGAAGAAGACAAGCAAAAATATAAAGACAAAACAATGGCACAAAATTTAAGTTGTTTGCGAAAAATGGCTTTAAATCTTTTAAAAAAGGATCCTCGCAAAGCATCTTTGCAAGCAAAGCGCTTGAGAGCTGCATGTAATATTACTTACAGAGAAGAACTTTTAAAAAATTTATTTATAATGCGTTAACCCTGAGTAGTAGTTCAGCCTGCAACTTAAAATTTTCATGATAAATAGCTTTATAGCTAAAATTGTAGTAGATAGGCCTCAATTTGATATTTGTGATAAAAATAAAGAAAACACGATCAACTTAAATCTTCCTGCAAATTTTCTGAATTTCTCTTTGCTAGAAAGCTTCCAAAAAATCATCATTATCTTCTTCAGAATATAGCCCTGGATTACCATAAATTTCAAGCGTCCTAAGCTTAGAAAGCTGAGGAAGAGAAGTTAGCTTATTATTGCTTAGGTAAAGCTCTTGCAGCTGAGAAAGCTGCCCAATGGTTGCAGGAAGAGCGGTGAGCTGGTTGTGCGCCAAGTCAAGCCCTTGCAGCTGAGAAAGCTGCCATAGCTCGGCAGGCAAAATTGTCAGCTGGTTGTTGCCTAAGTCAAGCGTGCGCAGCCGAGAGAGCTGCCCAATGGCTGCAGGAATAGAAGTTAGCTTATTATTGCTTAGGTAAAGCTCTTGCAGCTGAGAAAGCTGCCCTATCTTAGCAGGAATAGCGGTTAGCCGGTTGTTACATAAGTTAAGCGCTATTAGCTGAGAAAGCTGCCCGATTTCTGCAGGCAGGCTGGTGAGCTGGCCCTGGCTTAAATCAAGCCATTGTAGCTGAGACAGCTGCTCGATTTCTGTAGGCAGAGCGGTGAGCTGGTTTTGGCTTAAATCAAGCTCTTGCAGCTGAGAAAGCTGTCCAATGCCTACAGGAAGAGCTGTTAGCTGGTTGTTGTCTAAGCCAAGCCTGCGCAGCTGAGAAAGCTGTCCAATGGCTACAGGAAGACTGGTGAGCTGGTTGTTGCCTAAGTCAAGCGTATGCAGCTGAGAAAGCTGTCTAATGGCTGCAGAAATGCTGGTGAGCTGGTTGTTTTGTAGGTAAATCTCTTGTAGCTGAGAAAGCTGCCACAGCTCGGTAGGCAAAATTGTTAGCTGGTTGTTGTCTAAGTCAAGCGTGTGCAGCTGAGAAAGCTGTCCAATGGCTGCAGAAATGCTGGTGAGCTGGTTGCTGCTTGCATGAAGGTATTGCAGCTGAGAAAGCTGTCCAATGACTGCAGGAAGAGCTGTTAGCTGGTTGTTGTCTAAGTCAAGCCTGCGCAGCTGAGAAAGCTGTCCAATGACTGCAGGAATAGAGGTGAGCTGGTTGTTGTGTAGGTAAAGCTCTTGCAGCTGAGAAAGCTGCCCAATGGTTGCAGGAAGAGTTGTTAGCTGGTTGCTGCTTAGCCAAAGCTTCTTCAGCTGAGAAAGTTGCCATAACTCTGCAGGAATGGTCGCTATTTGGTTTTCGCCTAATCCAAGTAATTTCAGCTTAGCAAGCTGTCCAATGGATGCAGGAAGACTGGTGAGCTGGTTGTTGTCTAAGTCAAGCGTGTGCAGCTGAGAAAGCTGTCCAATGGCTGCAGAAATGCTGGTGAGCTGGTTGCTGCTTACATGAAGGTATTGCATCTGAGAAAGCTGCCACAGCTCGGCAGGAAGAGCGGTTAGCTGGTTGCCGCTTAACTCAAGTTTTTGCAGCTTAGTAAGCTGCATAATTTCTGGTGGTAAAGAGGTCAAGCGTAACTTATCTAAGTTCAGAGAGGTGATATCTTTACCGTACTCTTTTATCCACCGCGTTAGCAGCTCTCCTTTTTTCTTTAAAGGTAAAGCTTTAATGTGTGGTTGGTTTAAAAACCCTGTTCCCCCTGGTAGCTTCTGCCAGATTAAGAGGCGGTTAATATTCAGCAGATAGGAGGAATAATTAGAAAGGGTAAAAGCCTTGCTTTCCGTAGCATTTCCTTCAAATTCTACAGGAGAAAGAGAAGCGGCTAAGGTAAAAAGCTTCTGAAAGATGTAGGGTACTTTTTCTTCAATAGAAAGATTAGGCTTAATTTCATAAATCTCATCTAAAATGCCAGCTTGCGCTATGAAATTTCTGTTCTCCTCAGGAAAATGAACTTGGATGATTGCGTTGTAAAGAGAGGCCATAGAAATAGGTGTGATGGATAGAGGAGAAAGAGGTTGAATCTCTTTAGTAGCACTAAACAAAGAAGTGTTAGTAGTAGCAGGTCGAGATGTAGGGCTAAGTAAAGAAGCGGTAGAAATAGAGGTTTGAGGAGCCACTGTGGGAAGGGGAGAAGAGGGCTCTTGGTAGATTTGGCGCAATTTTTCGACAGCAAATTGCCTAATCTTTTTATTCTCTCCTAATAATTTTTCCGTCCATTTATAGCTTAGCTTATCTTTCTGGGTCAGTTCTTCACTGTCCTGGCTCATCAACTCTTCCAATTGATTCTCTAGCATTTTCTTTAAGGTTGAATGCTCTTGAATGGAAGGTTCTTCTAAAAGATTGAATAAGAGTTCGGTATAGCGCTCTTTATAAGAGTCTGCAGAAGGAAGGCTTTTTTCTTTACCTTTTTCTTTATTATCAAAACAAACAGGGAGCGGCTGTGAGGATGAAGAAGTTTCTGAGGAGCGTTTAAGGCAAAATTCAAGATAGGCTTGGGCTTTTTCATAGGTAGGAGTTAATTGCAAAGCTTGCAGTAAAGCTTCTATTGCGATTGCATGCTCTCCTTTTTCAGCAAGTTCCTTACCACGTAAGAAATGCCCTACAGCTTCCTCGCTAGGCTCATGCTTAAGCTCTTCTAAAGGATGGGATTCAGCCGTTTCAGCTAGGTGCCTGACCGTGTAGTTGGGTGCATGCCTTTCAATAAGCCTTCTATCTAGGGGGCAAAGTTTATTACGTGCTAAACATTGGATGACGGTATCTTCGTTAAAGGTATGACCACAAGGAAACAAAGTAACAGCTTGAGTCATCAGCTCTCCTGAGACCGCGTCTTCTATATTCTCTGAAACTGTAGTGCGGAAAGTTGTCAGGGTGCTAGAAGTAGAATTTGACGGCATCATATAAGCTCCTTAAGGTTTTTGTGGTAAGAAATTACCTTACCTTTTTGCCAAAAACTTACTCTTTTCCCTCTTTATTAAGCAATTTTTATTTTGAAAGTTAAAAAAGAGAAAGACTTTCCTGTATTTCACAGGTATATCTTATAGTCGATATCTTATCCAAAAACCGGATGGGAGGGCTGGTTGGCAATAAAGGTTAACTTTAATCTTAAAGTTGGGGCAAAAGATCCTCGATCGTGGTTTAGAGCTATTAACAAGCATACGATCTATTATGAAATAAATCTTGATGTCCTTTCAGGACAAAATTCCGCTAAGAAAAAAAATTATAATCGAAAATGTAAACGATCAATTAAAAAAACTTTATTAAATCGAGCATAAAAGGCATAAGAAGTGGAAGAAACTCTCTAGCCAATATGCTGGCAGGAATAGCAGCCTATTGCTATCAGCCAAAAAAGCCTTCTTTAAGGTTTGCTGGTCAAGAAACAGGCTTCTTGATTACCGCCTGAATAACCCAAAATTGAAGTTAATAGATGACCTTCATAAGAAATAGAGCGTGCGGAGGAGCGGATTTACCAGCACAGCGGCGGTCTTTAGAGGCAAAAATCTCAGGAATAGAGGAGATTGAACGTTTATTACAAGCAATCTCTAGAAGAGTACCCGTAATATTGCGCACCATTTTATAAAGGAAGCCTTCGGCTTCAAATTCTAAGCACAAACCTTCCTCGGTAGGAACGACGTCAAGCCTTTGGAGAGTTCTTATGGGGTCATGGGCCGCAACTCCTGAATGGGCTTCATTGGCAAAGGCAGTAAAATCATGAGTGCCTATAAAAAGTTGAGCTGCTTCTTTTAAAGAATTGCTGTCTATATTCTCGCCCACATGGAGGGAATACAAGCGATTGAAAGGATTTAAAGTAGGCTTAAGATGAAGATAATAATGGTAAATCTTTCCTTTTGCGCTATAGCGGGCATTAAAGTTAAGAGGAACATTTTCGAGGCTATGAATGCGAATATCTTTAGGCAATATCCCATTTAGAGAATGCAAGAAACGTCTAGGCTCAACTCGAAGGGAGGTTTTAAAGTTAGCCACTTGTCCTAAAGCATGGACTCCAGCATCTGTTCTTCCTGACCCTATTAAGGAGGTAGGGTGCCTTAGCACTATCTTAAGGGTTTCCTCAATCTTTTGCTGAATAGCTATACCATTAGGTTGAATCTGCCAACCATTGTACTGAGTGCCATCATAGGCAATAATCATTTTATAATTATATTCTTGCATCGTCTAGATAGGCTTATTGAGCAGATATTTAGCCAGGATAAGATCTTCGGCCGTGGTAATCTTAAGATTTGTATAGCATCCCTCCACTAATTTGACGGGATGTCCTAGATGTTCGACTAAGGAGACATCGTCAGTGACCTTTAAATGATTTTTAAGAGCATAAGCAAAGCCTTGTTCCAAAATATCTTTGCGAACTACTTGAGGAGTCTGAACTTCCCAATAGGTGGAGCGATCAGGTGTGTGCTTGACTATATGATTTCCGTCGTGCTCTTTAATCGTAAATTTAATAGGCATGCCAGCTGCGGCGGCTCCGTGCTGGAAGGCTGCTTTTAAGACACGTTGCACTAGGGGAGGGGTAATAATAGGGCGAGCAGAGTCATGAATGCAGACAAAGCCTGCTTGCGAGGTAAGAGCCTTTAAGCCATTGAAAACAGAGTCTTGCCGATGCCTACCAGGACAGGCAAACTTTAACGGTACTGAAAGCTCGGGAGAAGCAAAAAATTTTTGATAGGCAAGGTCACAAACTACTACAATTTCAATCACCTCAGGTAGGGCTTTAAAAACATCCAAACTATAAGTAGCGATGATCTTATTATGGAGAGTAAGAAATTGTTTAGGAGTAGCATTTTGCATGCGCAAACCTTGGCCCCCACATAAAAGAATAACGCTTACTTCTTGAGAAGTCATGATTTTAAGCCTCTAAGGTCAACAGAAGGAGTTCAGGCATAGAAAACCATCGAAAGGGCATGATACTCCCTATGCCCCGGTTGACATAAATCCATTTATTTTGCATGCATATTAAACCTTTTTTCAAGTAAGGATTTTCCATCAAAGTAAATTTTTTCCATAGCCAGGGAAGATTAACTTGGCCTCCATGGGTATGTCCACATAGGATAACATCCCAGGGAAAATTTAGCAAATGAGGTACAATGTCTGGATTGTGAGCAATGACAAGTCCAGGGAAATGGGGATCAACAGTTTGAAAAGCTAATCTAGGGGCATGCCGACCTGTGGAATACTCTTCCAAACCAATTATATTAATAAAGCTACCTTTTATGGGAATCAACAGGGATTCGTTTTTTAGTAATCGAAAATGAGTGTTTTTTAAAGCTTTTTCTAATTCCTCATGAGGTTTTACCGCCCTAGCATGATCTGTTACTCTTCTTGCCAAAATTTTATTTGTCCATAAACGTTTCAAAACTTTATTTATGGAGCCCGTAGAAGATGGGAGGACATCATACTCTCCTTTTTCATTTACAGAAACAAAAGCATTATAGTCATGATTGCCTAGAACGGCAAAGCATCCGTAAGGCGCTTTTAACGAAGCAAAAAATTGCTCGAGCCTTATCAAGTCACGAGAAAGAGAAAAACAAAGAAAATCTCCTGTAAATACAATGATATCAGGTTGGAAGCTTTCGATTTTTCTTTTAATTTTTTTTAGAAATCGCTGGGAAACTTGAGGATGAAGATGTAAATCTGAAAATTGGGCTATTTTTAATCCTTGTAGATCTTTAGGCAAATAGGGAATCTTAAACCTTTTGAAGGTCTTACTAACCAATTTATTTTCAATAAAACGTGGCCAAATCCCTATAATCGACAGACAGCACCAAAGGTCCCAAAAAAAATTAGGCAAATTAATAATAAATTTGTTGAGTCTATGGTTTTTTTTCATGGAGTTGTTAAAATTTTAAGGAAGAACCTTACAAATGAAAAGAAAAAAATGCTAACCATTAATATATAAGGCATTAAAGATTAGCATTTTTATAGAAGAGTCTAAGAACTAGCTGCTTCTGGCTCTTTAATATGCTTAGAAATCTTGCTTGTCATTTTAAACATATCAATACTCTGACTTCCAAGAACCTTAGCTAATTTAGCATCAGGATTGATATTTCTTTTATTTTGAGCATCTTGAAGATTATGCTTTTTAATATACTCCCATACTTTTTTTGTGATCTCCGTACGCGGCATAGAGCCTTGTCCGACGATTTCTGCCAATTCAGGGCTCACCTGTACGGGTTTCATAAAGGCTGAATTTTTTTTTGCCATCATTTACTCCTTATGCGTTGTTAAAGGATATTTCTTTCTTCCTACTGTTAAATCAAGTTAACTAGATTGTCTTGGTAACATTCCTAGCTAGGGGATTCTTTGTAGCGCTGTTTTCATTTATAAGTCAAAAGAAATTATAAGAAAAAAGCGTTAAGATCGGTTATTGGATTAGGGATAAAATCAAATTCTTTGCTATAAATGCTTCCATCTTAACCAAGTAAAAGAAAAATACCATGTCCACATCTACTTCTGCTATTCATTCTATCAAACATAGCCTTAAAAGGTTAAAATCTCTTAATGAGCAATTGAAAAATGCTAAGAAGATTGACGAGCGGCTTGACATATTGAATCGAAATCTCGAAGTACAAGCTTTTCTACAGCAAAACTCCTGCTTAAAGGATTTTCTTTTTTGCTGTAATGCACACGCACAAGTCATTATTAAGTCTTTATTAGCTTTAGGCCAAGGACCTATAATTTTCCAAGGGATGCACCAACATTCGAATCCTCATTTAGCTTTTACTCAATTAATTGAAAGCTTAGCACCTGTTGAAAACTTTTATGCAATGATGGGTGGCTTGGTTGGCTATCATTGTATGATGTTACAGCTTATTGAAGAAAAAGAATTAGGGAAGAAGGAAGATAACTTTTTACCACCTGCGGAACGTTATAGTAAGCCGCCAGGCTACGATATATCCCAGGAAACTTCTTTTGTAAGGAAGGCGATTCGAGAGGCTGTGGAAAAGATGCCTTTGATAGCAGAAATATATCCAGTAGGTGGAGCCGGGGATCGCTTAAGATTGCAGGACGAAAAAACTGGCGAAGATTTGCCTTCAGCAGAGCTGCTCTTTGAGGGGAGAACATTATTAGAAGGATTAATTCGCGATTTGCAAGCGCGCGAATACCTATATTATAAATTGACGGGAAAATATTTAATTGTTCCAGTGGCTATGATGACTTCTGATGAGAAGAATAATTATAGGCATGTCTTCGATATCTGTAAGCGGTCGAGTTGGTTTGGGCGGCCGCAAGATACGTTTGATTTCTTTAAGCAGCCTTTAGTGCCTGTCCTGACTAAGCAAGGAAACTGGGCAGTAGCAGAATCCATGAAAGTTATTTTTAAGCCCGGCGGACATGGAGTGATTTGGAAACTGGCAGTAGAAGCAGGTGTGATCGATCGTTTATTAAAGAAAGGTTACACTAAAGCTCTGGTGAGGCAGATCAATAACCCTGCCGCTTCGACTGATTATGGGCTGCTTGCTTTTAGTGGCTGTGGAATTCTAAATAACCAAAGTTTAGGATTTGCCTCCTGTCCGCGCCTGTTAAATACAGCCGAAGGTATGAATGTGCTGATAGAGAAAGAGAGTAATCAAGGATATGAGTACTGCATTTCCAATATTGAATATCCAGATTTTGTAAAAAGAAATATTCCCGAAATAGCTGAACAGCAAGGAGGCTTTTACTCGGCGCTTCCTGCAAACACTAATATACTATTCATTGATTTAATGGCGATTAAAAATTTAGTGGAGAGTTGCCCAATTCCTGGCATGTTAATTAACATGAAACATAAGGTCACTTGCCTTACTTTAGAAGGAAGAAGACAGCAGGTGTATGCAGGACGTTTAGAATCGCTTATGCAAAATATTGCCGATGGAATGACTACTCATTTTCTTCAGAGGCAAGAGCAGTTGCAAGCTAAAGACCTTGATACATTTGTTACCTATAACCGAAGAAGGAAAACCATTTCGGTGACAAAAAGAGCATTTACAGAAGGACAATCTTTTTTGGAAACCCCTGAAGGATGCTACTGGGATCAACTACAAAATCATTACGAATTGTTTACTCATTATTGCAAAATGCAGCTTCCCGAAGTTCCTAATGAGGATAAATACATTCAAGAAGGGCCTACTTGTATTACCTCCTTTCATCCCGCTCTAGGCCCTTTATATTCGGTAATTGCTCAAAAAATTCATGGAGGAAGTTTAAGTTTAAATTCCGAGATGGTCTTAGAAATTTCTGAGCTTATTCTGCAAAAAGTGAATATAAAAGGCAGTCTGTTAATTTATGCAGAAAATATAGTCGGCCATAAAAATGCCCAGGGGATCATCACCTATAGTGAAAAGGTAGGACGCTGTGTGTTGAAAAATGTATACGTGGTTAATCGAGGAATTAATAAAAAGCTTTCCTCTTCTTATTGGAAAAAGCAAATTATTAGAGAAGAATCTTTGAAGATTACCTTGAAAGGGTGTTCAGAATTTATTGCTGAAAATGTAACTTTAGAAGGAGACCTAGAGATTGAGGTGGCTGATGGAGAGCGTCTAATTGCTCAGAATAGGGAAGGAGAACTAACGTTTATTAGAGAGCAAATAAGGGTTCCTCGTCCTCTATTTACCTATTTCTTTGATAAAGAGGATAAGATGATTTTAGAAAAACACTTAGACACATGAATGCGTCTAAGTGTTAAATATGTACCTGGATTAAAAGGTATGACGAGAAAAGGTAACAGGATTGCGGCCAAAAGCAAACATCACTGCACCTGCAACAAATAGTAACGCACCTGCTGCTACTGTGGCAACAGCGCGAGCAACCTGCTGCTTTTTAGATTTAAGAGTCAAGCTTGCTCCTAATCCAGAGAGACCAGCTGTTCCTAAGATAGCTCCAACACCGTAACCAGAGCGGAGATAAGCAGGGAAATTTTTAAAAAAATCAACAGTTGCAAACCACATTCTGGCCACAAGTGTTTTAATTGCTCTAGCGCCATGGTTAAATTGGCGCCCTAGCCATGTTGCGCCTGACTTTACAGTATCTCCTAGTGATCTTACACTTAAAGAAGCCGTGCTTTGTACATTAGTAGTTTCGACCATAAAAATCCTCCAGGATTTCTTTTGAAAGTTAATAAAAAATATTTCAAACCAACCGAGCTTACATTTTTTCAGAAAGAAAATATCCTTACTATACGATTTGCCTCATTTTCTTGCAACAAAGAGGCAAGCTAACAAGAAATAGAAAATTTTTAATTTCTTTGCTTTCGATAAAGTTTGAGCTTGTCAAAAGTTCTTTAACTTTATAATTATCTCATCCTATCACTTTTTATATTAAAAGGAAAATTATTTTAAACGGCCTTTACTATACTGTTTAAAGAGGGTGTTATAGTAAAATTTTATTTTCGTGATTTAACTTTGCTTTATAAAATTGTTTAGGAATGATTGGCATAAAAGGACGAGTGAAAAAGATTTATGTCTCATCATCTTTCACACGATTAAGAAAAGAATAAAAGTTATGAAAAGCTTTTATTTCAGAAGGATTGTTTTTTTGAATTATTGCGCTAGATAGTAAGGGTAAGACAGTATTGAGAATCACCTTATCTTTCCAACTTTTTTTTAATAAAGGTATAGGTAAGGCTTGCTTTTGACTTTCGAAAGTATAATGATGCCTCCAATATTCGTCCGAGTAAGAGGGTAATCGATCTTTAATTCTATTGAGTAGTAGCTTCCAATCTTTTTTCAAATAAGCTTCAGGCCAGCCCTGGTGCCAGCATGCATATATTTCGGTAAATAAGGAGGGCATTAAAGGGTCTTGAATTAATTTGACTAAATAAGCTATCCCCCTGATGGGATGATTTAAAGGCCTTATTTGGTTTAGTAAAAGACGAATTGAGTGAGGGATAAGGGTGGAAAACTGAGTATAAATTTGAAGAAGCTCCTGATAAAAGAGGGAATCTTTCCATTTTAACTTGTATTTTTCAGCAAAAAAACCGCTCATTCCTAAAGCTATACTTAGAAGTTCATTCTCAGTTTTATCTTTGTATTTTAGAAGCCTTACAAATAATTCAAAGAACGCTTCCGCATTTTGCTTGTCTCCTAAGGCCATAGCAATTCCAGTGGGTAGAAGAAGGCGGGCATCTTCCATATGCCCTTTAAGATATTGAACTTTTTGGGCAAGCCCCCAACTTACAGATGAGGGCAAAAGATTAAATATTTTTTCCTCTGCAAAAGAGCTAGAGGGTGAAAAGCAAGAGGGATTATTTCCCAAAAATTTTCGATAAGGGTATTGTTCAATATCGATAAGTTGAAGGATTCTCGTTTGCGAAATTGTCAGATAAGGAGCTAGGTAAGTTTGATAAACCTTCTCTCCTTTTGCATTCTTTATTGGTGTAGGCGCAGCAGAAAGGGGAGGCCATAAACAGACATGTAAAATAACTTCTTTGTAACGGTTATCAGAGTCATGCTGTAAATTTGTCCAAGACTCACCCTCTAGGTGAACTTCAATGTCCCCCCTTAGCTCCTGATCGCCAATTTTAAGATGAGCGTTTAGAAAGACAGGGCCTGCTTCATGATTCCATATTCCTGGGGAAATGACTGTAATGGGTAGCTGATCGCTTGTTTTTAAGTTTTTAAAATATTTTTGCTCCCACCACATGGCTTGGAGGTGGTTTTCAGTCCAATAAAGATAAGGATACTTGGTTTCAGCAACATTATAGCTGTTTATAGCTAATAAGTTGGAATACCAATCATTTTCTTCTTCGTAAAGGGAAACGTGCATGACTGCTACCCACCTTTTAATATCTATCTATTTAAAATATTGCTTTTTTTTTGCACAAGAAAAAAAAGCTTATAAAGCGCTTAAGATATAAAATCATTTAAATAAAATAACAGGCTGCTCTTTATATTCTTTCGATAATTAAATCTAAATTAAATTTTATCCATATAGGAGGTTAACAACTATCCACCCTAGATGGTAAAGTTAAACTTTTCTATCCTATTTTAAGAAGTGAATTAAAAAATTTAATAATCTATAGACAAAGTTGTAAAACTTCTTCTTAGGTTTAATTTTTTGTGCCTTACCTATTATCAAAAGAAGTGGAAATAGATTAAACTAAATTTAACGAAAAAATGAGTAGGAAGAACGTAGGTACCCTATTAAAAAGCAATTATATCTACTTTGACTTTTTATGGCTCTATGAGATATATTATTTGACAGTTCTTAACTTATAAGGAAACCTATGAATTCGGAAACTCAGCAACGTTTAAAAATTATCGAAGATAAACTTTTGCATATGCTGAGGTATCTTTGACTTAGCTTCCAAAGAAGCACGCATTAAAGAATTAGAAGCTTTTATGGAAAAGCCCTCTTTTTGGGAAAATCACGAAAAAGCTCAGCTAGTAATCGAGGAAGCAAACACTTTAAAGGCTTGGAGCGTTCCTTATCAAAATTGCAAGGGGCTTTTCTGCGATCTTAAAGAACTTTTGCCTGAAGCTTATGCAAGTGGGGATGAAGCATTAGTGAATGAATTAGTCCAAGAACTGGATGGAGTAGAGAAAAAATTAAATGATTTAGAAATTCGCAAAATGCTTGCGGGTGAGCTAGATAATAAAAATTGTTACTTAAGCATTAACTCAGGGGCAGGAGGAACAGAAGCTTGCGATTGGGCTTTGATGTTATCTCGTATGTATCAACGTTGGGCAGTTAAACGCGGATGGAAAGTAGAGCTGATCGATAGGGTAGAAGGCGATGTCGCTGGTATAAAAAGCATTACCTTTAAATTTGATGGAGAATTTGCTTATGGGTATGCTAAAGCTGAGAAGGGTGTCCATCGTTTGGTGCGTATCTCTCCTTTTGACGCCAATGCCAAAAGGCATACAAGTTTTGCTTCCGTAGATGTAACTCCAGAAATTACTGATGATATTGTGATCGATATTAAGCCAGAGGAGATCCGAGTGGATACTTATCGTGCCTCTGGAGCTGGTGGACAGCATGTTAACAAAACGGATTCAGCTGTACGAATGACACATTTGCCGACCGGAATTGTGGTCTCTAGCCAGACTCAACGCAGCCAGGTGCAAAACAGAGAATCCTGTTACAAGATGTTGCGCTCAAAATTATATGAGAAAGAAGTAACAGAAAGAGAGAACGCTCTTAAAGCACTTTCAGGTGAAAAGAAAGAAATTGCCTGGGGCAGTCAAATCCGTAATTATGTTTTCCAACCCTATACTTTAGTTAAAGATACTCGAACTAAACATGAATCAGGAGATATCCAAGCAGTGATGAATGGTGAACTTGATGATTTTGTAAATGCTTATTTGAAGGAGTTTGAATGACAGAGAAAAAAAACTCTCCAGAAGGAATAGAGCTGCGCTATTCAGATTTAAGTGATGGAAAATATTTGAAGCAGTGGCTTTTAGATCCTAGCGTGGCCCGTTGGTTTCCTATGTTTGATGAAGTTGAAATAGATGATGCAGTGGCACGGTGGATAGGGTTTAGCCGGTATAAATGCAGCTTAACAGCCACCAAAGAGGGCGTTCCCTGTGGAATTACTACCTTATATTTACAGCCCTACCGCAAGCTTGCTCATCAGTGTGAATTTGGTATTATTGTGGCACCTGAAATGCGAGGGCAAGGCGTAGGAACTTTGCTAATTAGTAATCTTAGCCATATGGCGAAAGAAAACTTTAAGATTGAAGTATTGCATCTCCAAGTCTATGCCGAAAACCCTGCCATTAATCTTTATACTCGTATGGGCTTTCGAGAATTTGGAAGGCAGACGCATTGGATTAAAGAAAAAGACGGCTTCTATGTCGGACGAGTTTTCATGGAACGTTGGTTATAATAGTTAAGAATTCCTTGTTTTTTATTAAAATAATTTTATTATGTTATGACACTAACTGTTTTTCAACAAGAAGTCGAAAATTTATCAGGTATTAAATTAAAGCTGAAAATTAATGACAACCGCTCTACTATGTTAAGTGTACGATGGGAAACTGATTGTACGAGAGTTTCTTTACATCGCATGTTTTTAGAGGCTCCTCAAAATGTTTTAGATTCTTTGGCTTGTTACATTCGCCAAGAGCATAAGATGATTTCTTCTGAGATCAAAATCTTTATGGAAAATAGCCTTAAAAAGCTTGATTATTCGCATACCTTAGACAGATCCAAACTGTCCTGCCAAGGAAAGGTTTATAATCTCCAACATCTTTACGATGAACTTAATGATCAATATTTTGAAGGGAAAGTAAAATTATTTATTACGTGGTTTGGTAAACATACTCAACTTAATAAAAGGTGTGTGACTTTTGGCCTTTATCATCACCCTCTTAAGCTAATAAAAATTAATCGTTTGTTGGATAACACGAACATCCCGAAGTATGTAATTAACTACGTTATTTTCCATGAAATTTTGCATCATATTTGTCCTTCTTACATGGACGAAAAAGGCCTACATCGCATTCATAGCAAAGAATTCAAAGCAAAAGAAGAAAGTTACGAGCATTTTGACATAGCCCACCAATGGATTAAAAAACATCGGGTGCACCTTTTCGCGCATCTTGACTAAGCTTGCAGATTTAAAAAATGCTCTATAAATTAAAGGAATTTTATCATGGCTGGCCATAGTAAATGGGCAAATATTAAACATAGAAAAGGGAAAGCAGATGCTAAGAAAGGCAAAATATTTTCTCGTATTGCCAAAGAGATCATTAGCGCTGTAAAGGTGGGAGGAGGCCCGGAGGTAAAAAACAATCCTCGCTTAAGGTTAGCTTTGGAAAAAGCACGCGCGGCAAATGTCCCTAATGAAATTGTAGAACGGAACATTAAAAAAGCTTCTAATGCCGATCAAGCAGATTATACAGAGATGATGTATGAATTGTATGGCCATGGAGGAGTAGGAATTATTGTTGAAGTGATGACGGATAATAAAAATCGCGTAGCCTCTGAAATGCGCATTGCTACCAATAAAAGGGGGGGAACGATCGCTACGCCGGGTGCCGTATCTTTCAATTTTGATCGTAAAGGCATTCTTCAGATTAATAAAGGGCAGGCCCCTGAAGAAGAGCTGTTTTTAAAAGCCACAGAAGCAGGCGCAGAAGATTTTGATAGTGAAGATGGGATTTATCTCATCACCACAGATCCTACTGCTTTATATAGTGTTAAAGAAGCCTTAAATCAAGCGAATATTGCATGCGAGGAAGCTAGCTTAGAAATGATACCTAAGTCTTTTATAGAATGTAATGAAGAGTGTGCAAAAGCTAACTTGGCCTTAATAGAATGGTTAGAAGCGCTGGATGATGTAGATGCTGTTTATCATAACATGAATTTTTCAGAATAAGTAACGCATAGAAGGAATTCTCGGCTTAATTTTTATCTTTCCCATCAAAGCTTAAAAAGCTTTAAGGCTTTTTTTTCTTTGCTTCCATCTTAATAATCGCCTCGTATGAGGAAGAGTTGGTTAAAGCCTTACCCCCACCTTATCTCCCCAATTTTTTCTTAAGCTAGTTCTAAAGAGCACATAAAATTTTATTCATTTTTCCCTCGTAGCCAGATTTCAAAAAAAATGTTTAAAGTTTTTTGATGTTTTTCCCTGTCATACTTAAAAACAGGGTGGTTGTTACCCCTTATTAATTTTTCTAATGACAAGCTTAAGAAGGCTAAGCAGCAAATTTAGAAAGCGTGACCCTTTTGCTTACTTTCTTTTATTTAACTTTATCTACATTACCTTTTAAGAGAACTGTTTATAAACATTTAAATAAAAATCTTGGGGAATATTTAATATTAATAGTTTGTTAACCGCTAGCCATTTAGCCTATCTATTTAGTAAATACCAAAGAATTAATCGTTAAAGAGCAATTTGCTTTTTACTTGTGTAAAATATATTTTTGAATATATAGATGAATTTATTGGGCTTGTAATATTAGGAGGCATCTATGACGAGTGTATTAAACTCTAAAATAGTAAGTATGTTAGAAAACCCGCGGTTGGCAGAAAACCAAAAAGGCAATTTAAATGGGCGCAAAACGCTCCCTTTGCCTTACTATCTACTCAAGAGTGGAGCTGTTATCGGAGGAGTGGCTACAGTAGCTTGTGGCGTAGCTGCCATTGGCTTTTCAACCTTGCCTATGCTAGTAGCTGCATTGGCTTGTGGATTAGTATGTTTGAGCAGCGCAGTAGGCTCCTTTTATATTGAGCGTCTTAGCCACCCTAACAAATCTCATCCTCTTATTAATCCTCAGCTTCCTGAAAGGACGCATAATTATAATAAAATTGACGAATATCTTAAAAATGCTAATGAAAATCTCCTCAAGGCGGAGAACAATATAGAAAAGCATACGAGTGAAATAAATATTTTACATGCGCAACTGCGGCTAAAAGAAGCAGAAATAGAAGAGAAAAATAAGATGATTAAGAGTTATCTCAAGACTTTAGAAGAGGGCCGAAAAAATGTTGAAAAAGATTTACAAACCATTGTGCTTTTTTTAAAAGAGAAAGGTGAAAATGAGGTGCAAGTACAGCAAGTGCTTTCTCTCCTTAATCACATGCGCTCCCTCGCTAGGCGGCAAGAAAAAGAAGAAGAATCATCAGATTGTGATAACCTCTTAAAAGACTATCTTGATTTGAATGCGCGCTTGCTCTCTATTCTATCTATTCTTCCTCACTGTTTTGATAAGTATAGAGTCCAGATGAAAACGGAAAGCAATTTAGAAGGGGGAACTGTTAAAGGCGTCATTAATGTAAAGGATAACCGAGAAGTAGAAATTCAAAACTTGAAAAGCGAAGTGAAAAAACTGAAAGAAGAATTAGAAAAACAGTACGCCCATTACCAATTTATTGATCAGATAATCGACCAGAAACAGGAGTTGGAAAAGACCAATCTATCTAAAAGCCAGGAATCCTCTAATTTGTCGCACAGCTTTATAGTCGTAGAGCCTCATTTGTAGATCATCAAGTGTTCATAAAATTTCTTAGAGTTTTGGAGAATAGTGCCAAAGCTCTTTTTTATTTTTGCTCTCTAAAATTTAAAAAATCTAATCACGTTCATTTCTTACCCTCTTAGGCAAACTGAGAAATGCAACGCTTGCAAGAGAAAGGTTTACTTGGCTTAAGCCTAGGTTTGTTTAATTGAGTAGACGAGAGGTTATTTGGAGACTTTTAGCAGGAGGGATGCAAAGTAAATTCCATTCTTTATGCTAAGTAGACTTTTCCTTGTAGGATAACATAAAACACGCTAGATTAATTGCTTTCATCAATGAAATGGAAGTATCAAATGTCTCAAGCTAAAGTCCAAAGCGCCATTACTCCTACACGCGAACAAGATTATGCCGAATGGTTTCAGCAGGTAGTTAAAGCAGCTGATATGGCCGAGAACTCTCCTGTCAGAGGGTGTATGGTTATCAAGCCGTGGGGTTATGCAATTTGGGAGAATATCCAATGCCAGCTTGACGAGCGCATTAAAAAAAGCGGGCACGAAAATGCTTATTTTCCTCTCTTTATACCCTTAAGCTATTTAGAAAAAGAAGCTGAGCATGTAGAAGGATTTGCTAAAGAATGTGCTGTTATTACCCATCATCGTTTAGAAGAGAAAAATGGTCGTTTAGTTCCTACCGGAGAATTAGAAGAACCGCTTATTGTTCGCCCTACTTCAGAAACAATTATTGGAGAGTCTTTTTCGCGTTGGGTAGAATCTTATAGGGATCTACCTTTGCTAATTAACCAATGGGCGAACGTGGTACGTTGGGAAATGCGTCCCCGCATATTTTTGCGCACTACCGAATTTTTATGGCAAGAAGGGCATACTGTACATTCTACCGCCCAAGAGGCTTTAGATGAAACCCTGCGGATGCTAGAAATGTATAGAGAATTTGTAGAAAACGTTCTGGCTCTTCCTGTTATCATAGGAGAAAAATCTCCCGGTGAGCGGTTCCCTGGAGCTGTAAGCACCTACACTCTTGAAATGATGATGCAGGATCGTAAAGCATTACAAGGGGGAACTTCGCATTATTTAGGGCAAAATTTTGCTAAAGCTTCTAATATACGCTTTAGCAACAAAGCGGGGCAGGTGGAGTATGGGTTTACAACTTCATGGGGAATTACTACTCGTCTGATTGGGGGTATGATTATGTGCCATGGCGACGATGATGGCCTAAGAATGCCTCCACGTATAGCAGCAAAGCAAATTGTAATCATTCCTGTAGTCCCGAAACCTGAGATGGAAGATGAAGTGTGGGCCTATGCGGAGAAGATTGCGCGCAGCTTGCAAGAAGTTCAATATGCGGGGAGACCTCTCAGCGTGTGGATTGATAAACGCGACAAACGAGGCGGAGAAAAAAGTTGGGAGTGGATTAAAAAAGGAGTGCCTTTGCGTATTGAGGTAGGACCACGCGATATAGAAAAACAATCGGCAATTGTTTATAGAAGAGATAAACCTCATAAAGAAAAACTTTCCATGCAAATAGAACAGATTCCTACTGAAAGTTTAAGGTTATTAGAGGAGATTCAATCGACCCTTTATCAGCAAGCTAAAGAATTCCGGGATGGAAATATTCGCCGCGATATTCATACTTTTGAGGAGATGAAAAGCTTTTTTACTCCCTCCAACCTGGATAAGCCTGAAATTCATGGCGGATTTGTTCTTGCCAAATGGTGTGGAGAAGAGGGAACAGAAAAAATGCTTGATGAATTGAAAGTCTCTATCCGCTGCTTGCCCATGCATCAAAGCGGTACGCAGGGCCATTGCATTTTGACTGGGAAACCTGCTACCTTAGATGCTATATTTGCAAAATCTTATTAATCCTAGCTTCATTGCCTAGTATTCTAAGGCTCTAATCTCTTGCCTTTTGAGTTTTTTCTTAAAAAGGGCTTTAAGCTGTTAGATTTTTTATAGAGAGAAACTTACCAAATGTTATAAAAATTTTTTGTAGCTCTTTAAGTAGGCTGAAAAATTAGGAGATGAAGAAGAGAGAAGGAGTCTAAAGCTTTTAATCTACAGCAATAAAAAATGAGGGCTTGCTATCGGACATATAGCCAATGGCGAGCTACATTTAAAGAGGAAAAAATTTGCTTAGATTGTAGAGGATTGCGAATATTGTTAAGCTCTGTTTCTAATTTGTCGTCCATCTGTTTTTTTTGTTGTTGAAGCTCCTGCCAATTGTCATCAGTGAAATTTTCTTTTTGAGAAATAAAGGTGGTCAATTGCTCGGGAGAAATTTCCAGTTCTTCTAAAAAAGCATGGGTATCTTCATCTAGCTTTTCTAAACGAATAGCCAACTCTCGCATTTTCCTTTCATTTATATTGAGTTTTTCTTCTAAAATGTCGGGAGAAAACATAAATAACCTCTTTAAATGAACGATAACTAACACTTTATCATCAAATTAAATAAAATTCAATTATTCATTAGTATTTACTGCTTTTTTCAAGGATGGACCGTGCTAAATCTAATTTACTTTTTTCCTGTTTGTGGAGCTGTAATAGGAATAGTGAGCGTGCTTATGACCTACTTTCTGCTAAGAAGAAAGCTAAAGAGGAGCCAGCATGACTTGGTTGCTCAATTAGGTAAAACTCTCAATC
Source organism: Neochlamydia sp. EPS4 (assembly GCF_000813665.1). NCBI lineage: Bacteria > Pseudomonadati > Chlamydiota > Chlamydiia > Parachlamydiales > Parachlamydiaceae > Neochlamydia > Neochlamydia sp. EPS4. Next base: position 18,754 of record NZ_JSDQ01000030.1, read on the forward strand.
AAATGGATTTATTGCCTAATGCTCAGGAGCTGTTGGAAGATAATTTACAGGAAATTATAGAAGATTTAAAAAATCAGATTCCTATGGGCGCTATGCTTTTTACTAAGGCAGTATCAGGAAAAGTTCAAGGTTTAGTCAAAGAGAATCTTTTAAAAAGAATGCCTGCATTAAAAGAAAAAGCCTTCATCTATCTATCTTCTAGAATAGAAGTGGAAAAATTGCTTTTACCTTTAGTTTACTCAGAGCTCTATACTCTATTATTTTATGGGGCGTTAATGGGATTTTTAGTAGGGTTACTCACTCTTATGTTGGTTTTTTAGAAAAGACAATCCAATAGAAGCAACAAGAATAACGAATATTACACTTAAGGTCACCCCAATAGGAAAATGTAAAAACCCTGAAAGCAGCATTTTTAATCCAATAAATACCAAAATGATAGCTAAGCCATAATGAAGATAATGAAAAAGGCGTAGCATGTTCGCTAGAGCAAAATAAAGGGAGCGCAGCCCTAAAACTGCAAAAATGTTAGAAGAGTAAATAATCATTGCATCCTGAGTAATACCCATAATGGCCGGGATGGAATCAATAGCGAAGACAACGTCAGTGGTCTCGATAGCTAAAAGTACAAGAAAAAGAGGGGTAGCGAAAAGTTTTTTCTCTCTTTTTACAAAGAAATTATCGCCTTCATAGCCTTCTGTTAAAGGAAAATAGCGTTTAAAAATTTTAATAATTAGGTTGTTTTCTGGGGAGTTGCCAGCAGTTGAAGCCTTCCCTAGCTTAACACCTGTAAAGATAAGGAATGCGCCGAATAAATAGATTACCCATGAAAAAGTCTGGATTAGAGCTATCCCGCATAGGATAAAGAAGGCCCTCATAACGATAGCTCCCCAAATGCCCCATAAAAGAGCTTTATGAGTGTAGCGCTCGGGAACTTTAAAGTAAGAAAAGATAATGAGAAAAACAAATAGATTATCTATACTCAAAGAATATTCAATAAGATAGCCTGTTAGAAAACTTAAGGCATCTTCAAGCCCTCTTGTCCAGTAGATCCCTAAATTAAAAGCTAGGGCGAGGCCGATCCAAAAACTTGTAGCAATGAGGGCTGTCTTTATGGAGAGTGTTTTTTCTTTAGCATGAAAGAATTTAAAATCCAACCAAATAAATATTAGAATGGCAAGATTGAAAAGAAGCCAAAAACTGATCGTGTTTTCAAACATAGGGTTGATACCTTAAGCCTTCATAATCGTTTATATTCCTGAATGAGTGGAACTTTTACTCGCCGTCTCTCATTTTCCTGCGCTGTTATTTTTCCCTATCTTTTTAGATTTTTAGCTTTAAGTAATGAAAGCAGTGGAAATTTACTTTACCTTTTGATTTTTTAAAAAATTAGCTTTTGCAGAAAGCCTCATCTTTTGCAGGCTATCCAAGAATTTTCTTTTTAAACTCTTTTGAAAAAGAAATAAAGTTTTTTATGTTTTTTGCTTGTTTTTTATAGAGACCCTCTCCTGTTCGATAGAACTTAACTCCTTTCCTTTATAAGCAAGCTTCTTTTGCTCTATTTAAAAAAATATGCGACTTCCTAAGATAGCTTGCTGCTAGGCCTATTCTATATTGAAACAGAATCTCTCATTCTATATCCTAGAAGGTAATTATTAGGTAAAGAAAAGGTTGGAGTATGCAATTAAAAAAGATAAAACTTTTCGGATTTAAGTCATTTGCAGAAAGCACTACTCTTGAATTTAACGAAGGGATTACAGCTATTGTAGGCCCCAATGGTTGTGGAAAATCTAACATTGCCGACGCTTTTCGATGGGTGTTGGGTGAGCAATCTGCTAAGTCTATGCGTGGGCATAAAATGAATGATGTTATTTTTGCTGGTACCTCTACACGTAAAGCTCTTAATTTTGCCGAAGTGGCTATAGTATTGGATAACTCTGACAAGACTTTACCCATTGAATATACCGAAGTAGCCGTTATGCGACGCCTTCACCGCAGTGGGGAATCCGAATACTTTATTAATGGTCATCAAGTACGCCTTAAAGACATCCATAGCCTTTTGCTTGATTCGGGTATGGGGAAAGATGCTTATTCTATCTTTGAGCAGGGAAAAATTGATCAGGTTATTAACTATACCCCTTTAGAAAGACGATATATTTTTGAAGAAGCTTCAGGAATTCTTCGTTTTTTGCAACGTAAACGCGAAGCTTTGCGCAAGTTAGAGCAATCCGATCAGAATCTTATGCGAGTTAAGGATATTCATTTAGAAGTTGAAAAGCAAATCATTGTTTTGGAGCAGCAAGCTGAAAAAGCGCGCCTTTTTAAAGAGCACAAGCAACAATTAGAAATTTTGGAAAAAGGCATTTTTGTTATTAAATATGACAACTTACAACATAGATGCCAAGAGATATTTAAAAAAGAAGAGACGCAGAAGTTGTTGCATGCGGAAATGTTAACAACTATAGAAGAAGTGAAAAAAGAATTACAAGCAGCCAAAGCTATTCAAGAAGAAAGTGAATTGGATTTACGTAAGCAGCAAGAAAAGCTTTATCAAACTCAAAGTGAAAAAGAAATTAAGAGACGCGAAAAACTTTCCTATCAAGAGCGTTTAAAAGAAACGGTTACAAAAGAAAAGCGCTGGCAGCACGAACTGGAAAATATGTTAGAAAAACGGCAGATGCGACAAGCTGAAAAAGTTAACATACAAAAACAGCAGCAAGAGAGGGAAGAGTGCTTACAACAAATGTTAACAGCTTCGCAACTGCAACGCGATAAAGTTAAAAGTATGGAAAACGAGTTGTCTGCCGTGCGCGAACAATATCAGCATGCTCAGCATAAGTTGATAAAATTTGTACAAGCCGAAAGTGAGATAGAAAGTAATCTTAAGCAAAACAATGTGCGATTAGAGAACCATCAAGAACGCCGAGAATATTTACTGAGCCGTCAAGAACGCTTAAATGAGCTAATTAAAGAACTGCAATCTCAAGTTATCGAAAAGAAGAAAATTGTGGAAGAAGTTGTTGAAATTGTAGATAACCAAAGAGAAATTTTAAATGAGCAAGAACAGCAGATTCAGGTATTGAGTGCTGAGATTAATGTCCTTCAATCTAATTATATAAGCTCTCAAAGTGAGCTAGCTGAAGATAAAGCACGCCAGAATGTTCTCTTAAGATTGCGCGAAGATAAAGAAGGCTTCACAGCTAGCAGTAAACACCTTTTGCAAGAATCATCCAATATTAAAAGCCCTTTATACAATAAGATTTATGGCTTATATGAATATCTAACCCCCCAAGAGGGAGCTGAAAAGGCTTTAGCCCAGATCATGAAGCCTTATGCACAAACTTTAGTGGTCCATACATCTCAGCATCTTAAAGAGGTAATAGAATATGCAGCCGCAAATAAGCTAAAAGACTTTTCTTTAATCTGCCTCGATCGTCTTACTGCATCATCCCTCGAGCTATCTCCTCTCTCTCCTAAGGCTAAAGAGTTAGCCCAGCTTGTTGGGGCTCCTGTAGGCTTAAAGCAATTTTTGAAGGATTGTTTTATCGTCGAAACATTAGAGCAGGCTGAAGAGCTTTCTGAAAATTTCCCTGAAGCTAGCATTTGGATAATAGATGGCTCTTATATCGATAGGCATCGTGTCTTTTTCTCGATTTCTCAAGGGGAAAATAATGTTTTTCTACGTGAAGCTGAACTTAAAGCTTTACATAAAAGCGTAGAGGAAAAAGAGCTACAAATAAATAATCTTCAGACGAGATTGAAAAAATTAAAAGAAAGACACACCCAACTTCAATTAGAAAGAAACGAGCTGGATAAAGGTATTCGTCGAGAGGAAATGAAGCTGGTAGAAGTAAACTTTGCTTTACAACGAACCCAAGGGGATCTAGAAAAAGCGTTAAATGAAGTTAAGCAGCTTGAGGCCGAAGATAAAGCTCTTGAGCTAGTTAGCGAGCAACTCTTAAACCTTCTTAGCGAACTTGAGTTAAAATATCATGATGCTAAAACAACCTTAGAAATTGAGCAAAAATTATCCACCTCTCTTCATGAAGAAGTAGAGAAAAGATTACATCTTTTAAAAAGTGCCCGTCATGAGATGCAAGAAAAAGAGGCTATTCTACAGGAGATAGCCGAAGAAAATCGCAAGCTTATCCATGCCTTAAATGTATTAGAAGTGAAGGATTTGGAGAGTCAACAACACGAAGAGCATTTGTTAGAAGAGATTGAAAATGGACAGCAAGTAAAAACACAGCTCAAGCAAAGTGTGCAAGAATTTGATTCCATGTTAGAAAAGACGGAAGGCAATTTGAAAGAATTGGTAAACTTGCTTGCAGGAAAAGAGCAAACAGTTGCAGAAAAAAAATTAACCCTTGCTGGAATAGATGAGCAATTATCTCGATACTACCAGGAGTTAAAACAGCTAGAGAATGAGCTCCATCAAACGGCCATTCAGTTAGCTCATATAGAATCTTCCCGCCAATCATTAGAGAATGAACTGCAGCAGCGCTATCAAATAACTATCCATGAAGTTAAAGCTTTAGATCTTCCTCTAGAAAAAAGTATGGAGCAAGGAGAGAAAAAAATTCGCGCTTTACGCCAAACGATAGAGTCTGCAGGTGATATCAATATGACTTCTATTCATGAATTTGATCAACATAAAGCTCGTTATGAATTTTTGAATCAACAGATTGATGATTTGAGCGGATCTAAACAAGAGCTTATACAAATCATTGCTCATTTAGAAGGAGAAAGTAGAAAGATTTTTAAGGAAACTTTTGAGCTGATTTGCCACAACTTTAAGAAAAACTTTAAAATTTTATTTAATGGAGGGGAAGCTGATCTTCAATTTACTGACACAGAAGATATTCTGGAAGCAGGCATAGAAATTATTGCGCAGCCCCCCGGTAAGCAGATGCGTTCGATTAACCTGTTGTCTGGGGGTGAGAAATGCCTAACAGCTTTAGCTTTATTATTTGCTATCTTTGAAGTTAAGCCCGCGCCTTTTTGCATTTTAGATGAAATTGATGCTCCCTTGGATGATACGAATGTGGAAAGATTTGTCAATGTCGTAAAACACTTCTTAGAAAAATGTCAATTTATCATCATTACCCATAATAAAATTACGATGTCGATTGCAGATGTGCTCTTTGGTGTCTCGATGCAAGAACGCGGAATATCTAAACTCCTCTCTCTTGAATTTTCCAACCACAGTGTTTCTGCCTCTACTTTATAGATGAGGTTGTGAGAGAAAAGGATAAAATTCAAATTTCTTAGAAAAGAGGGGTGTTTTAAATAAAAATGTTGATGTTATTAAGAAATTTAATAGAAGGTAATTTGTTTTCTCTTTTTATAATAATACGCTTTTGAACTACTCCTTATGTATCCCCATACTATATAAAATCCCTTTCGCTAAGCAGAAAGACATCTCTCAGATGGTTGGACATGTAGACTAAGTTTCTTTAAAGCGTATAAAGACTTAAATTTTTCAAATCTCCTCAATAAGCAAAGGCTATTGGTTTAAAGCCCCATTAGCGAACTATTAAGCTAATAGCTTTCCTCTGGCAAACTAGAAATTTTTTATAGCCAACGCCCAAACTTTTTTATAAACCATATTTTTATTAGCTGGGTGAGAAGGCAATATCCTAATAAAATGATTAATAGCCAAGGAAAATAACTCCAGGGCAAAGGTACCAATCCAATGCTTGCTCCTATGCATGCATAAGGAAGGTAAATTCCTATAGCTATAATTACCCAGGTGGTTAATGTAAGCGGCCATGCGGCCATGCTTTGAATAAAAGGAATCTTGGGAGTTCGAATCATATGAACGATTAATGTCTGAGAAAGTAATCCTTCTATAAACCAGCCCGTTTGGAATATAGATTGTTTCTCAGGAGTACTGGCAGCAAAAATGAACCACATAACGGCAAAAGTTATATAGTCAAAAATTGAGCTTATAGGCCCTACTACCAGCATGAATTTAGCTATATCTCCAGGCTCCCAACGCTGAGGATAGGCTAAAAACTCTGGATCCATGTGGTCCCAAGGTATGGTCGCTTGTGAAATCTCATACAAAAGATTTTGAATTAGTAATTGAATAGGCAACATGGGTAGAAAAGGAAATAAAGCACTAGCTCCTAGAATACTAAACACATTTCCAAAATTTGCACTTAGAGTCATCTTTAGATATTTGAGAATATTACCAAAGGTCTTACGCCCTTCGACCACCCCAGCGTTTAAAAAAAGTAAACTTTTTTCTAGCATGATGATATCAGCTGATTCTTTAGCGATATCGACAGCTGTATCAACAGAAATCCCTACATCAGCTTCACAAAGGGCAGGAGCATCATTAATTCCATCTCCTAAATATCCTACTGTATGGCCATTAGATTTTAATGAGGCAATTACTCTAGATTTTTGAAGAGGCGTTAATTTAGTAAAAAGGGTTGTGTGGTCCACTATATCTGAAAGTTCTTTATCGTTCATTTTTTCAAGTTCATGCCCGGTAAGAGAATTTTCAACTTTAAGATTGACCCACTGGCAGATTCGATGGGTTACCCACTCATTATCTCCTGTTAAAATTTTAACCTGAACATTTTGGCAGCGTAATTGAGCGATGGCTTCTGCGGCTGTTGATTTAGGAGGATCAAGAAAAGTTAGTAAGCCGAGAAGTATCATCTCCTTTTCATCCTTTTCCGTATATTCCTTGCTCTCAGTAGGCTCTACGCATTTGTAAGCCACAGCTAAAATACGCATGCCTTCTTGATAAAGTTCCTTCGCTAAGCTATTTATTTTATCTTTGAGAGAAAGAGACAAAGAAAGAGTAGAGCCTTTTATTTTGACCTCACTACACAGGCTTACAACTTCTTCAAAGGCACCTTTACAGATTAAAAGATGTTCTTGTGCATTTTTTTCTACGATAACAGACATTCTTTTACGCACAAAATCAAAAGGAATTTCGTCTATTTTTTTATAATTGCTTCTTAAATCTAAAGTTTTTTCTATTTCGCTATGTTCTAAAATAGCTTTGTCTAGAAGATTCCTGAGGCCGGTTTGATAAAAGCTGTTTAAATAACCAAAAAGCAACACTTCTTGATTATCGTTTCCCTCGATATCTAGATGCCTCTCTAGGATGACTTTATCTTGAGTAAGTGTGCCCGTTTTATCTGTACAAAGGATATTCATAGCTCCAAAATTTTGGATGGCATTTAAGTGTTTGACGATTACCTGATGACGAGACATGCTTACGGCACCTTTAGCAAGATTAACAGTGATAATCATAGGAAACATTTCAGGTGTTAGACCTACGGCTACTGACAACGCAAAAAGTAAAGACTCCAGCCAATCTCCTTTAATGAATCCATTCAACAAAAAAACTATGGGGACTGTTATGCACATTAGCCGAATGAGCAGCCAACTGACCTTACTAATTCCTGTGTCAAAAGCGGTTAGGGGACGAGGGTGGGTTATGCTTTTTGCCATTCCACCAAGATATGTATGCTCTCCCGTTGTTAGGACAACTGCTAGAGCAGTTCCGTTGAAAACATGAGTGCCCATGAAACAAAGATGGGGCATTTCCCATAAATTTTCTGTACTCCTAGCAGGATGAGAAATAGCTTCTTTTTCGACGGGTAAAGATTCTCCTGATAGGGATGACTGGCTAACATATAATTCTTTGGCAGAGAGTAATCTCACATCTGCTGGTACCATATCCCCCGCTGATAGATGGATAATGTCGCCAGGTACTAAAAGCTTAATATCTATCTCTTGCTTTTGTGGCTCACTATTCGAGTCTTGACGCCGCAGCACGGTTGCTTGGGTACTTACCATGGCCTTAAGTTTCGCTGCCGTCTTTTTCGACTGCCACTCTTGAAAAAATCTTATTATCACGCTGATAGCTACCATCACTGAAATAATAATGGCTGCGTCTATATTACTTAAAAATAAAGAAATGCCTGCAAGCATTACCAACAAAACGATAAAAGGATTAATAAAATACTTTAATAGCAGAGTGTATTTATTAGCAGGTTTATCGCCTTTAATATCATTTAGCCCATACTTCTCAAGTCTAGCCTCAGCTTCATCAGTCGTTAATCCCTTAAGCGTTGTATTTAATTTTAGCAATACTTCTGTAGAAGAGATGTTTAAAAAGGGAGTTAAAAGAGAAAAAGTTTGCCTGCTCTCTTCAGGAAGTATAGGGGAATGCAAAGAAAATTTGAAAGCTAGAGGGAAAGAAACTTTACTGAGAAAAAACTTTCTCATCTAGGGTCCCTTTTATTAAAGAAAGCTGAAACTTTTAAGCAAAATAGAGGAATTTGCAGGCATTTAATCGAGCCCGCCTGCTTATCTAAAAAAACTCAAGTAGTGCGTCTAATTTTTAGTTAAACTCTCTTGCTAGCCTTATTCCAAAAGATGTTTTTTAGCCTTAAGAAACAATAACTTAAGACTTAGAAACAATCTTCGATTCTAACCGTTTGTAGCTTATTAGATACACTTTAAGCCATCTTAATTTTTAGGCGAATGGCGGCGAATAAGAGCTAGGGTCACCTCGGTTTTAGGTTCAATTTTTTTTAAGTCTATTTGAGCAATTTGTTGAGGAGTTAAAGAGAAAGCTGATCGCATATCAAATAGATCTCTTTTTAAACAGTCTATAATTTGCGCTGGCATAAAGAATTCTAAAGTTTTTATAGGCCTAGATATGTGATCGACTCCTAGAATTCCTTTTAACATGTCTGGAGTTATGCTCTCTTTTTTAAAGTCAATCGCTTGGATTTGTTCACGGCTAAGATAATTAAGTAAGGAAAGCGGTATAATCGGCAATAAATATAAAAAGCTACTTTTCCCAAGGTTTTGCAGACTCTTATCTTTTGTAGTAAGGGTATGCATAAAAACATTGATAGCAGCCTTACTAGCAGGAGAGAGCGTAAGAAGTTCAATTTTAGTGAAATCTATCTGCTTAATTTTTTTTGCAGAAAGTAGACGTGCAGCTTGAGGGCTGAGTAAATCTCTTTGTAGGCAGTCGATGATTTGCTGAGGTTCAAAAAATTCCAGTGGATTATTTTTTTTATTTGTTCTGGATTCTCCTACAATTCCATCCACCATAGCTTGCGTAATGTTTTCTTTTTTAAAATCAAGCCGTTGAATCTGTTGCTGGGTCAAATAATTAAGATAAACGGGCTTTAACAAAGGCAATAAGTATAAGAAGCTAGGCTCTTGGAGGCTTTTTAAACTAGAGTCTTGTATAGTGAGCCTATTTATGATTGTATTCAGGCAATCAAAAATAAGGGGATCCTGTTCGAGCTTATATAAATCCAATTGTGTAAAATCTAGCTGTTCTACCTGTTTTCCTGAGATAGACTGTAAAGCTTCAGAATTGAATAAATTTCTTTGTAAGCAGTTGATAATTTGCTGAGGCGTAAAAAATTGAAGGTTGCTAGGTGAATTTGTTTGCTGCCATCCTTTCCATCCTATTATCCCGCTGACCATAGCCTGTGTAATTTTCTCATTTTTAAAATCAATCGCTTGAATTTGCTCTGGTGTTAAATGACGAAGATAAATAGGGTTGATGAAAGGCAATAAGTATAAAAGGCTAGCCTGCTGAAGGCTTTGTAAGCTCTTATCTTTCTTGGTGATTGTATCGATGATCGTATTGAGGATCATTTGATTATGCTCTTGTTTATATAGATTCACTTGCGTAAAGTCTATATTTCTCACTTGCTCAAAAGAGATTAGCCTACTAATTTTTCCATCAAATAAGCCATTATTTAAGCCAACCACTAGAGCGCTTGCAGATAAAGCTTTGATTCTTTTCTCATTCTTGTAAATAATTCTAAACTGCTTAGCACTTAGAAGATCGATATTAAGGCCTAACTTTTGCTCTTCAGTCAAGCATTCGATTAAATTGCTTGATAAATGCTCTATCACCAGCTCAAGGGAACTTATATTTACTTGGCGTAGATCCCATAAAGTCAATTTTTTCAAAGTCTCGGCGGAATTAATAGCTAAGCCAAGCTCTTTCTTTCTTAACATCGTGGCTTGCTGGCTTAAGAACTTTGCCTGCCTGGTAGATAATTTGTTAATAGCGTCTATGCTCATATTAGACACTTCTTCTTCATCTAGCAGAAAAATTTTAAGAGTCGACTGCTCCCATGCAGCTTCGAGGTCTTTAATTTTCAGCTTCTTGAGAAGAGGATTTTTTGCTAATCGTCGAAAACGAGGTAGCAACTGAAAAGATTGGTTAAATTGATTGAGCCTATCCTCAATACGCTTCTGAAAACTAAACAAGCCCTCTTCATGTAAGCCTGTAATTTGTCGCATTTCATGTTCTTCTCTTTGGAGCCATGTATGCAGCGGTTGCTTCATGACACCCTCTATCCGATTATGATAGCGATCATGCGTTTCTGTAAAAAGATTACCTGGCTGATTTAGCTGTGCCTCTTTTGGCTCTAAGGTAAGGATAGGAGGGATCTCTTTTGTATTTAAGCTTTCAATTTCCTTAGTAGAAGGAAAAAAGAGTTGAAAAAGTAGAGATTGGCTTTGAGGTAAAAGAGCAGACTTAGGTATTGAGGTGCTTTCTTCAGGTAGAGCTTGCGGGGTAAACGTAGAGGAAAGCTTTTCCTTTTCTAAAGAGTGATAAGTAGGAGAAGAAAAAGAGGGAAGAGGATTGACCTCTTTTTTAACTGCAGAATGCTTTTGCTCAAGTAGAGTTGGGGAAGAAAATTTATTACTGCCTATATTTTTGGTTTTCTCATCGGTCGGATTTAACCTGGTCAAGACTTTAATCTGCTTAGTTTCGATGCCGCTTATACATTCGTGCCAAAATTTTCTTACACTTTTTGATATCAATGCTAATCCACAAGAAAAAAAGGTAGCAGCCAAAGCTATTAAGCCTTTTTTTACTCGCCAGGCATAGCTAGAATGATAAATATTTTCAGTGTAGATGGTGTAAGATCTGCCCGCTGAATCTTTCTTTACAATGGACGGTAAGCTGTGATCCCTTAACTCGTGTGTCGCAACATCTAAATCTTCCATTTTCTCAGATCTTCTAGAAGCAGATGTTTTAAAAGCACTGGCATATGTCATATTATTTCTCACTAAATAATGAAAATTGATTTTATTATATAAAAATAGAGTTTAAATAACCAGATAAAATATGAATAATACTCCCAAATTATTATGATTAATGAATTTTTAAGGGAAAGACTTTAGTTAGTAGCTTAAATGGAAGGATCTATTGATTCCATCTACTAAGACCTTATCCATTCACGCGTATACGTTCCTTCTTGAAAATGGCTTAAAATTGACCTTTTTCCTGCTCTACAGAAATAATCACAAAGTATAGGAAAAGAATTTTTGTATGTCAAATAAACCAAGGTTTGCCATTAAAGAAATAATTCTTGTGGCAAATAAGAGGAAATAAATGAAATAAAATTTTTTATTCTTTTTCCTTGCATAAGTTGCTATTCTACTTTTTACCTTCCTGGAAGGTGTGCCGATGGAATGAATTGTTGTATGTTATATTTTTCTTTTGCATTTCTCTTAACTAAAGGTAGCTTATCTAACTATCCTCATACTAAAAAAGTCCCAAGGTAGAGAAAATTCTCAATTACAATTTGCAAATGTACTAAAGAAAATGTAAAATTTCCTAGGAAATACAAGATGCTATAAGCTTGGTGAGCCTTGCCCTTGCTGTAGGGAGCCGGTTTGGGCTAAAGCAGAACATAAAGTAGCTTTGTATTATCGGACGAGCAAAGAAATCGGGTGCAGCTTCTTTTAAATTTAAGAGATAAAAGTTTCTGAAGAGCGATTAAGCCCCTTCAATAATCTGGGTGGATGAAGGTTACACGTGGCTTTTTCTCTGTTTGAGTATTAGAAGGTCTCTTTAAACATATTGTAGTCTACCTCGCTAACCCCTAGAGGATTAATAGGTCTTACTAGATAAAAGAGCTGCCAAACTGTTATTTGGTAAAATGTTTTTTAAATTAATTTTAACTTGTCTTGTTATCTAACATGGCTCCTCACTAGAAAGTAATCAAAGGGTTTCAATAAAACCTATAGATTTTATAAAAAATTCTACCCTTGCCTTACATGCTAGCTCCCCATAGGTGAGCCTGCCCTATTTGCAAGGATTTATTAATAATCGTTAGGCCATGGGAGAAACCCTACGCTTTATAGCTTTATATCAATATTAATTCAGGCAAGCAGGAATATCCTATTTAAAATGGCTAATAAAATGTTTTGAGCTATCTCTAATTAAAACTTAAGAGATAGCTAAGAGTCTAAATAGATGCCATGGCTAAGATATTAACCAAAGCGGTGGGGGCAAGTGTGACCCCACTTGCCTGTCCTTTTTTTAAAGTGTTTTTGGAAGCTTTAGCTTTAAACGGGAGAAATAAGAGATGAGATATATTATTGGAATTGATTTAGGAACGACAAATAGTTGCATTTCATATGTGGATACTCAACATCCCAAAGCTTCCATTCAATCTTTTGCTGTACCTCAGCTGCTGGGGCCCAGCTATATAGGACTACGCCATACCTTACCCTCTTTTGTATATCTTTCAGCTCCCATGGAGTGGCAAGGAGCAGCTTTAGATTTGCCTTGGAAAAAAAATAATGACACATTTGTAGGCTTTTTTGCCCATGCACACGGAGCTAGGGTCCCCACGCGGCTTGTTCAGTCGGCTAAAAGCTGGCTAAGCTATTCAGTTGCTAATAGAAATGATAAAATCCTTCCCCCTGAAGCTAGTGAAGCGGATCAAAAAATCAGCCCCTTGGAGGCCACAGCGCATTATTTGAACCATATTCGTCATGCCTGGAATTACCTCATGGCTAAATCGAATCCTGAGGCAGAGTTTGAACAACAAGAGATTGTTCTGACAGTTCCTGCTTCTTTTGATGAAGTAGCAAGACGTTTAACTGTTGAGGCTGCTAAGATAGCAGGATTTATTCATTTAACCTTGCTTGAAGAACCCCAAGCAGCTTTTTATAGTTGGATCTCTTTACATGAAAATCAATGGCAGCAACAGATGCAGGCAGGACAAACTATCCTTGTCTGTGATGTAGGAGGCGGTACTACGGATTTTAGTTTGATAGAAGTGCAGCAAGGAAAAAGCGAGCTAACTTTAAACCGTAGGGCTGTAGGCGATCATCTGTTATTAGGGGGTGATAACATGGATATTGCTCTTGCCCACTATCTTGAAGAAAGGCTATCTCATGAGTATGGAAAAAGAGATTTTCAGCTTATTCAATGGCTGCAGCTGAAACATCAAGCTAAAGCTGCTAAGGAAGCTTTGCTAGAAAATGCAGCCTCTGCTGTAGACCATTTTACAGTTTTGTTGCAAGGTTCAGGGTCTGCGGTAGTTAAAGGAAGCTTATCTATCCAGGTTAAACGCCACGAAGTGGCTCATTTATTGTTAAATGGGTTTTTTGCACAATATTCTCTTGAAGAAGCCCTTCAATTACGCAGATCTACAGGATTTCGGATGGTAGGCCTTCCCTACGAAGAAGAGCCTTCTATTACTAAACATTTAGCTACGTTCTTAAAGCGCTCGCAGTTTCAAAAAGCTCCTGACTACATTCTTTTTAATGGGGGTTCCATGGAGCCTACTATTTTTCAGCAAGCTCTTATATGCTCGTTGGAAAGATGGTATCCGGGCTCACAAACAAAAATTTTGGAAAGCGTAGGTCTTGATATAGCTGTGGCCCGAGGAGCCGCTTACTATGGAAAAGTACGTCGAGGCTATGGAGTAAGGATAGCTAGTGGAATACCAAAAACCTATTATCTAGGAATTGATGTTAAAAAATACGATGGCACAGTTTCAAACCAAGCTTTGACTCTTTTGCCTCGAGGAGCTGAAGAAGGTGCAAGCTATCAATGTGAACATACTTTTTCATTGCGGCCCAATGTACCCGTCTCGTTTAGCTTATATACATCACAAGTGCGTTTAGATGACCAAAAGGGAGATATAATAGAGATCGATAATCAAGAACTGCAGGCAATGCCTGCCATTCATACCATTTTGCGTGTAGGGAAAAAGCAGCTCTCTGAAAGTGTCTTAGATAATATCCCTGTAAAGCTTCATATAAAGCTGACAGCTATCGGCACATTAGAAGTATGGTTGCAATCGTCAACAACCGGGCATCGCTGGCCTTTAGAATTTCAAGTACGGCAGATATCAGGCCAAGAAAATAATGTTTCCTCCTTAGAGTCGAAACGTCAGGATGAAAGTTTTGATTCCTCCTATTTAAAGTCATCTCAAGAGTATCTTCGTGAAATATTTACAAGCTCGACTAAAGCAGAAAAAATGATGGAAAAATTGGAGAATTATTTAGATAGAGCACGCCTGGATTGGCCTTTAAGCCTATTGAGAGGATTGTTTGATACCTTGTTAAGCTTAGCTGATCAACGTAAAGCTTCTGCTGATCTTGAGCCACGCTGGTGGAATATGATAGGCTTTTTTCTGCGACCTGGCTTTGGCTATCCTTTGGATGATTTTCGCATTAAAGAATTATGGAAAATTATTTTAGGAGATTTTAAGTTAGCCAAGTCTTTTGAATGCCTCATTCAACAGTGGATCTGTTATCGCCGCATAGCGGGTGGTTTAAATAAAGGCCAGCAAATTCAGTTAGCTAATGATATTCTGGCCACCCTATTACCTAATAAGACTTCTAAGATTATTCTTAAAAGTAAAAATGATATCTATTCTTATTCAGAAAAAATAAGAACGTTAGCTTCATTTGAATGGCTCGATCTGGCTCTAAAAAGAAAAATAGGACTAGCCATTCTCACCCGCATTTGTGCTGGTGAAGCAGTGGCTGCAGATTATTGGGCTTTGGGTCGTATAGGGGCCCGTCATTTAATCTATGGATCTCTAGCTTATGTAGTTCCCAGCGAGGAGTGCTCTAAATGGATTGAATCTTTACTTAAGCTTTCTCCCCACGATCCATTAGCTCATCTTCTAGGTCAATTAGCTAGGAAAACGGCTCATCGTGAAGTAGATATTTCGCAAACTACTGTAGATAATATTTTGAACACTTTTTCTCTTCTTCCTCAACATGAGCATTTGCAGAGAATGTTGACTCAAACTGCTACTTTAACCTTACAAGAGCAAGAGCAGGCTTTTGGTGAGAAATTACCTGCCGGCTTAATTTTAGAAAGAGAAAAATAGGGATAGAAAAACTTTTTATCATAAGGAGCAAAGCCGAACGAGTATAAAGCTTAGAGAAGTTAAGCACTTATGCTATTAAGTATGATGCAAACTTTTTAAAGAACTTGTTTATTAAAAGGTCTGGGTGGGCAAGTAATACCCTTTAAAAAAACTAAGTCTGCATACCTAACCTTATGAAAGTTACCTCTCTACTTAATGAGAGGAATTTTATAAAGTACGGGATTACATAAGAAGTAGCTTGAAAGCGTATAATTAATAAATAGATTGTTTTGAATTAGGGGGCAGTCGGTAAGCTTGTAAAAAGCGTTTCTACTTCTGGAGAAGGAGGAGAAATTGATGAATGGCTGACAAGTTCATGGGCTCGTGATAAAGCTTTTAACATATGATGCTGAGGCTGCCGCTCATCAAAGACAAAAAGGTTTTCCTTACCTAACGATTCAATAATCCCTGAGGCACAAAATACATCCCATAAAGGAGGCGTAATTCCGCAAGTGATTAAGTGGCGTTCTGAGTTTTTAAGATAATTATTCAGCTGTTGCAAGGCAAGGCAGGAGGTGGCATCAATATCGCGCGCATTTTTAAGTTGTAAAATGATAACTTTAGTTTTGTTATCATCTTCTGTAATGGACTTCAATGTGGATTGAAACAAATCAGCTGCCCCAAAGAAAAGTTCTCCTTCTACTTTGATGAAACGTATGTTTTTTTCTTTATGAGCCCCAGATCTATCGAGGTTAATAAGCTCACCTGCCTGGTCAAAATCATATTCGATTAGTTGTGGGATAGCTGCTTTTTTTAGATATAAGGTAATTGAGATGATGATACCAATGTAGAAGGCAACATCTAGGCTAAAAAATAGGCATGATAAGATGGTAGCCCACAAAACTAAGGCATCCGAATTAGTCGCCTTCATGCATACAAGGAATTGTTTAGGATTTACAAGATTGGCGGCAGTGATTAATAAAATGGCAGCAAAAGTTGTTAAAGGAATCTTGGTGATGAAAAAGACAAAAGCTCCTAACAATAAGGCAACAACTAGTGAGTTCATAATACTAGCAAAGCGTGTTTTGGCTCCCAAGGTAACATTAAGGTTACTGCGGGAAGCACTGCCTGAGATAGGCATAGCTCCAATAAAAGAGGCGAGTAAGTTACCCATTCCAATCCCGAAAATCTCTTGATTGATTGAAAGGGCATGACCTGTTCCTGCAGCGATTGATTTGGCAGCCGAAGTTGTTTCCATAATACTTAAGAGCGCAATAGCAAAAGAGACAGGAAGCAATTCATTCATAATACCGGTATTAAAAAAGAATAACTTAACATGAGGAATAGCATTTTTTAATTCCCCAGTGTCTTCTACTAAAAGAATTTTATGCACGGATTGCTGGGCATCAAAGGCAAAGAAATGATCAATAAAATTGCCAATAGCGGGGATCTGTAAAAGATAAACGCTTACAGCAGCAAAGATTAAAGAGAGAAAAGCTGCTGGAATACGCTGATTGGTGCGTCTTAAAAAAATAAGCAAGGCCAAGCTTGCCATTCCTATCAAAGTCGTAGGAATATGGATGCTACGCCATTGAGCTAAAAGATAGGCTCCTCGTTCATAAAGTGAATGGACGCCAGGCATGAAGCTGAGGCCTAGGAGAACGTAGGATTGAGTAATTACCATTGCAAGGGCAGTGCCGACAATATAGCCTATAATAACGGTATAGCTGACAAATTGGGTAAGCCTTCCTAACTTGCATCCTGCTGCTACGATCTGTAAAAAACCGGTTAAAAAGGTTAACTGCGTTAGGATTTGCAGAGCAATAATATCGCGATCTACTCCGACTACTTCACGATAATGATGATAAAGAACTTCTGCTGTGCCTGCTTGTACCAAAATAGCAATGGCGTTACTAGGACCTACTACAAGTTGAGGCGAAGATCCTAATAGACTCGCTAAAATAGAGGAATAAATGGCTGCAAAAAGACCACTCGATAAAGGCAGGCCGGCAAGAAGAGCTGCTGCCATCGCTTGAGGCAAAGTAATCAAGGCCACGGTTAGAGCAGCGATTGCATCACTGCGGAAAGTGTTCCAAGAATAAGCGGAAATTTCCCTTTTTAAAAGAGAAAATGAGATGTCATCTGAAAGGTAATTGGCGCCCATAAAAAGAGATTTGTTTTTACACCAGTATACTAAATTAAATTTATAGAAAAGTCTATTTATTTTTAACATTTAAAATGTTATGATTTGTCAACTAAACATTAAAATCGATAGAGTTATGACACATTTACCTAAACTAGCTATTGTAGGACGACCTAACGTAGGAAAATCCGCTCTTTTTAATCGTATCTGTAAAAAAAAGATCGCCATTGTTGATGAAGCTGAAGGAATTACACGCGATCGTTTGTATAGTCAAGCTGAGTTTTTTGGCAGAGCTTTTGAAGTAATCGATACTGGCGGGATGGATTACCATTCGCACGCAGATTTTAATGAGCATATTTTACGCCAAGCGGAAGTAGCGATTGAAGAAGCGGACACAATTGTAATGGTAGTAGACGCTCATCTGGGAATTACTAAGTTAGATAAAGAAATTTCAAAAATTTTGCTAAAAACTAAAAAACCTGTTTGCTTGGCTGTCAATAAGATTGATAATGGAGCCCAAGAATACCTCTTGCATGAATTTCACTCTCTAGGAATCAAGAAGATGATTTCAGTATCTGCTGCGCAAGGCTGGCACATGGCTGAGCTTTTAGAGGAAGCCTTTGAAGACCTAGAGCAAGACGACTTGCAAGCAGAAGAGGATTTGGCTACCAAAGTAGCAATTGTCGGGCGTCCCAATGTAGGGAAATCCTCACTTATTAATTTTCTATTAGATGAAGAGCGTTGCATTGTGAGTCCCATTCCAGGTACGACTAGGGATAGTATAGATGTTTCTGTAACCCACCAAGAAGATCATTTTCGCTTAATCGATACAGCTGGTATACGTCGTAAGCATGCTGAACATGAAGTGGTAGACAAATTTGCAGCTATTCGTACGGAAAGGGCTATAGAACGCGCAGATATTTGTGTGCTGATGTTAGATGCCCAACAGGGTATGACCGTACAGGATAAAAAGATTGCTAATAAAATTGAAGAAAGTGGCAAAGGATGTATTCTGGTATTTAATAAATGGGATCTGGTTAAGGGATTTCGTATGGAACATTGTTTAAAAGACATCAATGACGAGGTTTCTTTTTTAAGCCATTGTCCTAAGATCTTTATGTCGGCTACCACAGGAAGAAATGTTGAAAAGCTTTTTGAAGAAATTAAAAGCGTGCAAGAACATTCTTTAAAGCGTATTCCTACGCATCAGCTTAATAAATTTATTGAAAGTGCGCTACAGAAGAATCATCCTCCCATGATTGGCGGTAAACGCTTAAGGATTTACTACATGGCGCAAGTTGATGTACAGCCGCCCAAGTTTATCCTTTTTGTTAATTATCCTAACCTGATGAGTGAAAGTTATAAGAAATATCTTTATAATCAGTTCCGTGAAACTTATGGATTCGTAGGAGTTCCTTTAGAACTGTATGTAAAAGGAAAGAAAAAAACTACTTTCTCTGAACGAAAGGCCAAAAGTCAGCTTCAACCTCAGGAAAAGTATCAAGAAGATGATGAAATCGTACAGGCTTACGAGGATTTTGAAGAAGAAGAAAACACCTTATAAGTTTCTTATTATCCCATAATTTTAAAATAGAAAGCTTCTTTCAGTCCTTTACCCTTTATTTATAGCTGATGGCTTTTAAAATAATTTGTAATCAAGCTCTAAACCTTTATGAAGAGGCATGCTTACTTAACCGCTCTCTGTGAGTTGTGATTACCTCTTGATTATAAAAAGGAGAGGGAAAATTAAGTGCTTTCTGAATAAAAACTAAGTGAACAGACTTTCCCGGTTAGCTTATGAATGATAAAAAGCCTTTTCCATGTTTTGCTTTACATGTTAAAAATGAAACCTCTTTAGATGAAGCATGGGAATCGTTGCAAGAGGCAGGCTTAACCCCTCTTTATATGGAAGAAGATTTTAAAGCTTTTCCTCGTATTTATATTTTGGCTGAAAATGAGCCGACCGTTAAGTCTTTACTGAACCTTTTCCCTTTCATTCAATTTGCTGAGCCTAGTGAGCTAGGAGAAATTGATTGGCAATCACAATGGGAAGCCCATGGCCTTAATTTTTATGACGGCTGCGTGCATATTGATTTACCGTATGCCTGCTCTTCTTACGGAAAGCAGCTTAAACTTATGCCAGGAGCTGGCTTTGGGGACCTTTCTCATCCGACTACCCGATTAATAGTGGATATGTTAAATGATAATGTATGCGGGAAAGAGGTCGTAGATATCGGTTGTGGTAGTGGGGTATTAGCTTTATGTTCAGTCGCTTTAGGGGCAAAACATGTGTATGCTCTGGATATTGATCCTAAGGCTTTAAAGCATTCCCGAGAAAATGCTCTGCTAAATAAGATGCAGGATAAGGTAACCATTAGCCTCCCTCAAGATTTTATAATCTCTTCTCTCTCTGCACCGCCTGTAATCTTAATGAATATGATTATGGCTGAGCAGCAGAATGCTTGGGAGGCATTAAAATGTCTCCATGGTTACCATGATATTTGCTTAGTATCAGGTATCTTATCGGAGCAAAAGCATGATTACCTTCATTTAGCCCAAGCTTGGGGGTGGAAAGTGCTTAAAGAGCAAGAGGAACAAGGGTGGGTAAGTCTACAATTTGAAATTTGCAAGCCTTAACTTTTATCTTATGAGAATCCAGTTTTATTTCCTTTGAAGCATTCTCTAAAAAGCTCTCATTTAATCTAGCCGCTCAATTAGCTATCATATTCCTACAGGAAGGAGAGGTGGGAGGGTTGTTATTAAATTAAAGCTTCTAACTGATAAAATTGTCTTGTTTCTTCCGGGAGGAAAAAGATTTGTTTAAGTTGTAATTGTAGGCTGTAGAACCGGATTAAATTTTTAAAAGAGTTTAGGCTTTAAAAGCTCAAACTTTGGAGGCTAAAGCCTTCTATAGGTTTTTCTTAGTATTCTCTAAATATTAGATACCTAGAAAAAGATCGTAAAGTTTTACAAAAAAGTTGCCGACCCTATCGGAGAATGCGAAGAGCTTTCAGTAGAGGCCCCTAGGAGGGTTTTAAGTGAATAAGCTCTTTTTTTATTCGCATTTATTCTTGCCGCAGGCACAGTTATCTGGGCCAGAAGCTTTTTCTTCCCCAGGAGAGGCGCCTTTTCCGTAATCGTTAATGTAAAATCCTTTTCCTTTGAATGCTAATCCAATTCCTCCTCCGGGGCCCCTTTGCAAGGTAGGCTTTCCACAAGATAGGCATATTTTTATGGGTTCTTCGCTAATCTTTTGAAAAGTTTCATGATTAGCATTACAACTTGTACAATGATAGGCATATGTAGGCATAACTACTCCAAAAAATAATCCGGAAGCCAACATTGCTGACTTCCGGTTAGGTTAAGACTTTTTAGCTGGTATTTTTACATCATGTCCATGCCACCCATACCACCCATACCACCCATGCCGCCCATACCCATACTGCCCATGCCACCCATATCGCCCATACCAGGAGCTCCGGTCATAGCAGATTTAGGCTTTGGTTTATCGGTAATCATTGCAGCGGTAGTTAAAAGGAGAGAGGCTATAGAAGAGGCGTTAATCAAAGCAGTTTTAGTTACACGTACAGGATCGATTACGCCTGCTTTGATCAAATCTGTGAACTCATCGGTTAAACCGTTGTATCCTAAGGCTCCCTTAAATTCATAGACTTTCTCGGCAATTAAATTACCTTGCTTGCCACAATTATTGGCAATAGCCGTGGCTGGTGCATAAGCAGCTTGAAGGACTAAATTTACCCCGATCGCTTCATCGCTAGATAACTTAAGTGACTCTAAGCTCTTGATAGCACGTAAAAGAGCCACTCCTCCTCCTGGAACAATTCCTTCTGCTACTGCTGCGCGCGTTGCATGAAGGGCATCTTCCACCCGAGCTTTTTTCTCTTTAAGTTCCGTTTCTGTAGCTGCTCCTACATTGATGACAGCCACTCCGCCTACTAATTTTGCTAAGCGCTCTTCAAGTTTTTCTTTGTCATAAGTTGAGACAGCTGGATGATTGATCTGAGCTTTAATCTGATTTTCTCTTTCTTTAATCTTTTTCAGCTCACCCGCTCCATCAATAATTACTGTTTCTTCTTTAGAAACTTTAATTGTCTTAGCGTGTCCTAAAACTTCGCTATCTACTTGATCAATGCGAAGACCTGTTTCTTCTGAAACTAACGTCGCTCCGGTAAGAATAGCCATATCTTCAAGCATAGCCTTACGACGATCTCCAAATCCTGGTGCTTTAACGGCACAAATGGGAAGTCCGGCTTTAAGTTTATTGACAACTAAAGTGGCTAAAGCTTCTCCATCTACATCATCAGCAATAATAAGAAGAGGCCTTGTTCCTTGTTCCATCACTTTTTCTAGAAAAGGCACTACATCTTTAACTGTAGATAATTTTTTATCGGTAATTAAGATAGCCGCGTTGGATAATTCTACCGTCATGTTTTCTGGGTTAGAAACAAAATAAGGAGACAGATAGCCTTTATCAAATTGCATCCCTTCGACCACATCTAATGTGGTTTCAATGCCTTTGGCTTCGGCTACTGAAATAATACCATCTTTGCCAACTTTTTCCATAGCTTCGGCAATAATGGCACCTATGCTACTATCATTGTTAGCAGAAATGGTAGCAATTTGCTTGACTTCTTCGGGAGTATTAATAGGACAAGCTAGTTGATCTAAAGCTTGGCAAGTTACATTCACTGCTTGATCCATGCCTCGCTTGATTGCCATAGGGTTGGCACCAGCGGTCACATTTTTAACACCAGCACTAAAAAGAGCTTCAGCAAGCACAATGGCTGTAGTCGTTCCATCGCCAGCTATATCGGAAGTTTTAGAGGCCACTTCTTTAACAAGTTGTGCGCCCATATTTTCAAATTTGTCTTTCAAAGTAATTTCTTTAGCAACGGTTACTCCGTCTTTAGTAGATAGTGGAGAGCCAAAGCCTTTGTTGATCACCACATTGCGTCCTTTGGGACCCAAGGTTACTTTGACTGCTTTAGCTAAAGTCCGCACACCCTTAAGGATGGACTTTAAAGCTTCTTCGTTAAATTGCAATAGTTTTGGCATAAGTAGAGCTCCATAAAGTTTGAATAGGAATCACAGTTAAGCAAGAACACCAAGTATATCATCTTCAGACATGATTAGAAGCTCATCTTCTTCATCACTATTTTTGATCTCAGTTCCAGCATATGAGCTGAATAAAATGCGATCACCCACTTGTACATTAAGGGGCTCTCTTTGTCCTTCATCGTTTAATTTACCAGGACCGACAGCTACAATCACTCCTTCTTTTGGTTTTTCTTGGGCTGAGTCTGGCAGTAGGATACCACCTTTGGTAGGCTGAGGTTTGGAACGTTTAATTAAAACGCGATTACCAAGAGGTTTTATTTTTGTCATAGCACAGTGCTCCTGTTTAGAAAAATTGTTTAGGGAGATACGGATTCTAGGTTTTAGTGTAATTTTTGTCAATAGAAGGATAAAGGTTTTTAGCAGTTTGTTTGTGAGAGTGCTAATCTTCTGCGTAGGAAGAAATTAAATATTTTTTTCTTTGATGGGCAAATGCTTCTCTTTCTTTTTCATGAAAGCTACGCAACTTCCAGACAATATTTTTTTCTTCTTTTATAATCTGATAAACTTTGTCTGTCCCATTAACTTTACAAAACATTGCCTTACGATCCTGTGAATTAGCTAAAGCTTCTTTAAATTCTTTTGGATAGAGGCTTTTAAGGATTCCAATGAGTAGATATTGAGTGCTTACAGGCTTATATATTAAATGGTTAGTTATAATAATGATGACACCTTTACACTCCTCATTAGCAAACCTTCCATAGAAAGGACGGTAATAAAAAGGTTCAAAGTAAACGCCTGGAAATTTTTGGCTATTGAGGTGATGAGCAAAGATCTTAGCATCAATCCAGGGAGCTCCCAGGACTTTAAAAGGAAGGGTATAGCCTATGCCAGTATTTACTATTTGCAATTCTCCTAAGATGCCTGTCACAGGATAGTAATAAGCCGTGGTGGCTTCAGGAATATAAGGGCTGGTAGGAATCCAAGGAAGGCCTGTGTCTTGAAAAGTCATGTTTCTATGCCATCCTCGCATGGGAATAACTTCAAGCTGACAACCTACTTTGGATTGATCATTAAAATAGCGCGCCAGTTCACCGACTGTCATTCCATGGCAATAAGGAACATTAATGTAACCTACTATCGAGCGCCATTTCTCTTCTAGCAAAGGACCATCAATCACCCTACCATTAATAGGATTAGGACGATCAAGAACAATGACAGGGATCTGACGTTTTGCTGCCTCCTCCATTACGTAAAATAAGGTGGTGATATAAGTATAAGAGCGTGACCCAATATCCTGAATATCGTAAAGAAGTAGGTCTAGCTGGGCGAGCATTTTATCTGTTGGGCGACGCGTGGCACCGTGCAGGCTAAAAATAGGAATACCAGCAGAGTCTTTTTCATCCTTTATAAACTCAGCGGCATGGGCAGAACCTGTGATCCCATGTTCGGGAGCAAAAAGAGCAGCAAGAGTAAAATCGTATTGCTTGGCATGAGATTGGAGCAAAGAAGCAGTGGATTTCATTTGGCTGTTGACAGCAGTATGGTTAGTAATTAACCCAATTCTTTTGTTTTTAAGCAGGTGAACATATTCTTTTGTGAATAAAAGATCTGCACCTACCTGAACTTGCGGAGTCGGAGCTGCTTGTAAATAATTAACTAAAAAATTAACGAGGATAGTTAAGGAAAGAAAATAGCGCATATTTAAGCAAGGATATCTAAGGGTTGAAAAAAAGCAAGTGAAATAGAATATACAAAGTAAGCAATAAAAATCCTAAAAGTTTCTTCTTTTAACTTTTCTAATCAAGTATGCATGCAGGAGTATTAACTAAAATTCAGGGGCTCAAAAGCAGAACTTAATCAGGATTTATAAAGGGGGATAAGAAAATCATCTTCATCTCGCTTTTGCTTTTTTTTAAGGTCATTTCTAAACTTATTCTTTTTTCAAAAACCCGGACGCTTAATCGTCTATTTGTGCTTAAGAATCAGCTTATTCTGCTGCCAATAAGCCTGAAGAGTCTTTCATAATTAATTTGCTAATCTGAAATTTATTCCTATCATCTTTTTTAGCATCGCTATGTTAACCGCGTACACAAAATTTTCTTAGCCACTTAAAGATCCTGAGTAGCTTTATGCTTTTAACCTAATAAGGCAATAAGATTGATGCCTCTTTAATGATTGTATATATAGATCATTATTATTTGATGCAAATATCTCTTTTATAGTATGCTTCTTAATAAGTAATTATTTAATAATTTCTTTGTGTGATTTTTTAACATTAATTTGAATGAAAAAGGAAAAAAGCGATGGGAGTAAATTTCAATCCTAGCTTTAATCACCTACCTACTGAGCTACAAGTAGCTATCTTTAGTTTATTGCCAGAAAAAGATTTAGGCATGGCCGCTTTAGTCAGTAAGCCATGGAAGCAGCTAGCAGAAGACTCCTTTTTATGGAAAAAGCTATTTTGCCGGCGCTGGAGCAACCTTACCCAAATTAAAACTTCCCGCTTTGGCTGGAAAAAGATTTATAAAAAAAAGTATGTTCCTGGAAAGCCGCGCTCCTCTTTTTCTCCTGAACATTTTCATCATCAGATGCATAAGCTTCCTCTGACTGGCTCCCCAGAGATTTTAGAATTAAAGGTTAAGAAAGACCTAGCCTTTTTGAAAATGACACCGGGGACAGCCCAGCTCTATAAACTAAGCAGAAAAACAGGAAAGGTAATCTTTGATAACTTAAAGGATAAGCATGCCCACTTAATCCATTGGAAAAGCAACCATCTTCACTTGCTTACTACCGATGGCTATCTTTACCGTTGGAAAGACAATGAGCCTAGAGCTAAACAAGCCGTATGTTTCCTAGGAGCATTTGAACAAGCCTATTTTGAGCAAAACTTTCTTCTCCTTATTCTGCCTGAACGCAAAAAGATTAAAGTAATTAATATAGCCACTGCAGAGGGGCATGAGATAAAAACATCTTTTGCCTATCCCATTCTTTGCCTAGACTGCCGTGATAATCAAGCCTTGATTCATTGTATAGATGGTTCACTTTACCTTCTTAAAGATTTAGGGGGATATTTTTCCTCCTTACCTGCTGATCAGCTTATTCGTTTAGAGGGTAAGATCATCGAATTACCCCTGAAAGAGCTATGCCAGTTTGATGATTCTCAAGTGATGATGCTATGGAATAATGGCTCTAAAAGAGAGTATCGGGTATGGAATGCGAAAAATGGAACCAAAATATATGAAGGAGAGCTTGAGCCTTTACCTTCAGATAAGTATCTCAAGAAAAACCAAGTTAAGCTTACGGTTTGCGACTACAATCAAAGCCAATTAGTGGTCGGGTTTAGCGATGGAGCAATTGCCTGTTATGAGTCTGCTAATGGAAAATTTATAAGAGAGAAATTGATGACTTTTCTTGCTATTAGATTTCTTCAGGTGGGCAAGGAATACTGTATTACTGCGGCTAATCCGGACTTCTTCTTTGAAGTGCACCCACTTTCTTTTACTGATCTAGATAGGAAACGTCTCTATGCTAAGCGGCCAGGAAAAGCTAAAGAGGTAATTGCCAAATTGAGAAGCTTTTATTCTAATAAACGAAGCTTAGCCAGTTGTGATACCGATGGCTGGCTAGAGCAATGGAAGTTTGATGGGATCATTGGTCCAAAAAAGGGAAGTATTTCTCAAGATAAGGATAAGAATGAAAGGCCGTTTGCTTGTGGCCTTCCATCCTTTCTCTTAAGTTAAGAGGAGGGGCTGTGAGGTCTAAGGCGTTTAATTAAAAATATTTGTAAGTCATGAAGATTTGACTCTTCTTCGGAAGTATTCCCTATCTGCTCCGTTAGCTGCTGGGTGGCTTTAAATTGTAATTCAACATATGTTTGGTATATGGGTAATGCTTGTTTAAGTTCATTTATTATTACCGGGGTATCTAGTCGATTGCTTGCGAGGAAAAGATGCAGGTCATCTAAAATTGGAAGGATCCTTCTCTCCCTTTCTTCATTATGAAGCATCTCTAAGAGGGATATTTTTAAATGATTGTATATATAGATCATTATTATTTGGAGCAAATATCTTTCTTATAATATGCTTGGCAATAAATAAGTGTTTAAAAATTCTCTGTTTAATTTTTAACATTAATTTGAATGAAAAAGGAAAAAGCGATGGGAGTAAATTTTAATCCTAGCTTTAATCACCTACCTACTGAGCTACAAGTAACTATCTTTAGTTTATTGCCAGAAAAAGATTTAGGCATGACCGCTTTAGTCAGTAAGCCATGGAAGCAGCTAGCAGAAGACTCTTTTTTATGGAAAAAGCTATTTTTTCGTCGCTGGAGCAACCTTACCCAAATTAAAACCTCACGCTTCGGCTGGAAAAAGATTTATAAGAAAAAGTATGTTTCTGGAAAGCTGCGCTCCTCTTTTTCTCCTGAACATTTTCATCATCAGATGCATAAGCTTCCTCTAACTGGCTCTCCAGAGATTTTAGAATTAAAGGTTAAGAAAGATCTAGCCTTTTTGAAAATGACAGCGGGGACAGCCCAGCTCTATAAACTGAACAGAAAGACAGGAAAGGTAATCTTTGATAATTTAAAGGATAAGCATGCGCATCTAATCCATTGGAAAGGCAACCATCTTCACTTGCTTACTACCGAGGGCTATCTCTACCGTTGGAAAGACAATGAGCCTAGAGCTAAGCAAGCCCTATGTTTCCTAGGAGCATTTGAGCAAGCCTATTTTGAGCAAAACTTTCTTCTCCTTATTCTGCCTGAACGCAAAAAGATTAAGGTAATTAATATAGCAACAGCAGAGACGCATGAGATAAAAACATCTTTTGCCTATCCTATTCTTTGCATGGACTGCCGTGATAATCAAGCCTTGATTCATTGTGTAGATGGTTCGCTTTACCTTCTTAAAGATTTAGGGGGATACTTTACCTCCTTACCTGCTGATCAGCTTATTTCTTTAGAAGGTAAGATCATCGAATTACCCCTTAAAGAGCTATGCCAGTTTGATGATTCTCAAGTGATGATGTTATGGAACAATGGCTCTAAAAGAGGGTATCGAGTATGGAATACGGAAAATGGATCCAAAATATATGAAGGAGAGCTTGAGCCTTTACCTTCAGATAAGTATCTCAAGAAAAACCAAGTTAAGCTTACGGTTTGCGACTATAATCAAAGCCAATTAGTGGTCGGGTTTAGCGATGGAACAATTGCCTGTTATGAGTCTGCTAATGGAAAATTCATAAGAGAGAAACCGAGGACTTCTCGAGCTGTTAGATTTCTTCAGGTAGGCAAAGAATACTGTATTACTGCGGCTAATCCACCTTACTTCTTTATAATAGATTCACTTTCTCTTGCCGATCAAGAGAGAAAAGATCTTCATTTTAAACGGCCAGGCGAAGTTAGAGAGAGAATCTCAGTAATAAGAACCTTTTATTCTAGTAAAAGAGGCTTAGCCAGTTGTGATACCGAAGGCTGGCTAGAGCAATGGAATTTTGATGGAATCATCAGTCAGAAAAAAGGAAGCATTTCCCAAAGTAATGATAAGCATAAAGATACGCTTGTTTATCTTGCACCTTTCCTCTTCAGTTAGGATGTTAGAGGCATAAGGCATTTAATTAAAAATATTTGTAAGTCCTGAAGATTTGTCTCTTCTTCAGAAGTATTTCCTATCTACTCCGTTAGCTGCTGGGTGGCTTTAAATTCTAATTTAACTCTTAAATTTTTAAGCTTTTCCTCATATCCTCGAATGGCCGCTGGCACTTCCTTTTTTGCTGTCTTATATGAGATGCTAGCTTTTTCAGCAAGAAAAGGACAAGGAGCAAGAGATTGATAAAAAATAGAAAGAAAAAGAGGCTATTATTCATATAATTGAGGCAAAAGGCTTACTTGTAACTTTTAAAGAATAGAGTTGTTTCTAGAAACGAAGTTTCAAACAGCCTAATCGTAAAGGAGCGAAGTTTCCTATCTGCCATTAAATTTCATGGGGGGCAGAGAATAATAAACGCTAAAAGATTAGGGGCAAACCATGACTTTAACTATTTACATAAGTAAGGGCAACTTCAATGTCTTTAAACATAAGATCTTTTCCTATGGCTTCTGCTATTCCTGAGTTAATAAATAAATCATAGTTTTTATCATCGACATCAGCGAGCATGAATAGTATGCCTTTCTTTTTGCACTTCAACCCAAATTGTTTAATAGCTTGTAATCCAGTCGCGTCAATTAAGGGAGTTTTATGAAGACGTAGAATAAAAACTCGGGGGTGATAGTTTAATTGAAAAAGAACCTCATCGAGTAGATCAGCCACGCTATAGAAAAATGGCCCTCTAATCTCAAAAACTGTCACATCAGAGGGGATATCTTTTCGAAAAAGAAGTTCAGCATCAGAAGGTTCTGCTATTTCATTTTTATTCTCCTTCACTAAATTTTGACAAATTTCTACGGTAGTTTTGTCAGTCATTCGTTTTAGAAATAGCAGAGCTGCCAAAATAATACCGACTTGTACAGCAACCGTAAGATCTATCAAAACGGTTAGCAAAAATGTGATGAGTAAAATAATTGCGTCACTCTGATGCCCTTTTAAAATTTCTATAACATGCGGCAGCTCGCTCATATTCCAAGCAACAAATGTTAGGACACCCGCCAGAGCCGCTAAGGGAATTTTCCCTGCGAGAGGAGCCAAAAAAAGCATAAGCAGAAGAAGGGTAATGGCATGAATCATACCTGCTACAGGCGTTTTGGCCCCCATTCTTATGTTAGCTGAGGTACGGGCAATGGCTCCTGTTGCTGGAATGCCTCCAAAGATTACTGATCCTATATTTGCTAATCCTTGAGCCACTAGCTCTCCATTTGATCTATGTTTGGTTCCTATCATTCCGTCGGCCACAACAGCGGATAATAAAGACTCTATGGCTCCTAATAAAGCTATTGTAATGGCGTCAGGAAGCACGGCTTTAAAAAGATCATAGGAAAAGTGGGGAAGGGCTGGGCTGGGAAGAGTTCTAGGGATTTCTCCAAATTTGGATTCAATAGTTTCAATAGGAAGATCAAAAAAATAGGCAGCAGTCGTAGCTAGAGTGATTGCAATGATTGCACCTGGCCATCTAGGATGATAATGCCTTAATACAAATATTAAGGTAAGCGTCGAAAAGGCAATTAAAAATGCCCACAGATTCCATGTAGGTGCGATTTCATAATAAAATTTATACTTTTCAAGGAACTCAGAGGGAACTCTATCTGCCTCTAGCCCAAAAAAATCTTTAATTTGCGAAGAAAAAATAATCAGTGCGATGCCTGTGGTAAACCCTGTGATTACAGGGTAGGGAATAAATTTAAGAAGGACACCGAAGCGTGCCAACCCCATCAATACGATTAGGATACCCGCTATGAGGGTGGCCAAAGCTAAGCCTTCATATCCGTGCTTTTGTATGGCTGCATCTACGATGATAACAAAAGCTCCTGTTGGGCCCCCAATTTGCACACGGCTACCACCCAGCAAAGAAATGAGAAAACCTGCGATAATTGCTGTAAATAATCCCCTTTCCGGTGACACCCCTGAAGCAATGGCGAAAGCCAGAGCCAATGGAAGCGCAATAACACCTACGCTGATTCCTGCAAAAAGATCATTTAAAAAGTACTCTTTTGAATAACCCTCACGAAAACATACAATGCTTTTGGGGATAAAGTCCGTATATTTAGATTGCATAACTTGTCCTACATAATTAAATAAGCCAGTATCCCAGCACAATAGCTTGCAAGGATGGAGAGATAATTTTTTGACTAAAAGAAAAAGTCTCTTTTTTCATGCTCCCTTTATATTTGCACCTGCTGCGAAATCAATCGTTTAAGTTTAACGACTTGAGTCCAACATAATAGCTTTTTGACTGCTAGTAGGTTACATTACTAGGAAATGGTAAAACGGCATATTTCCAAAGTAAAATTATAAGCGGCTGTTTCATCCTTTTCTATCTAGCATAGCTTAAAATGTAAGCTCATTCATGCTAAAAATAAGGCTTTGCTCTTAAGTTTATAAATTAACTGAATATTTAGTTTAATTTACCATTCATGCTAGGCGGCGTAAATTTTTCAGCTAAATCATCTTTTCTCTATTTTTTAAGCAGTTTTTCTTAGTCGTCAGGATCTCTTTCTCCCAAGTTTATCGATTGCATTAAGTCCGTGTTAAACTCACTTCAACGGTTGAAGATTGAGGATAAATAAAAAGTAAGTTGTTAACTCTTCCGTATTTTTTAAGAACAAAGCTTTAATATTGGCGTCTTTGCTGAGCATTGCCTAGCTTGAGTTCTGCTCGATATTTAGCTATTGTACGTCTAGCGCAGTCCATTCCTTTTTCCGTTAATAGTTTAGATAAAGTGGCATCGGACAAAGGATGCTTTTTATCTTCTTGGCTGATTATCTCCTTTAGTAAGCTTTTTATAGTAGTGGAAGAAATGTCTTCTCCTTTTTGTGACTGTAAAGCGTTTGTAAAAAAAGAGCGTAAAGGAAGAATCCCGCGGGGAGTATCGATATATTTATTAGCAACTGCGCGGGCAATAGTGGATTCATGCAAATTCAATTGTTCGGCTATCGATTTCATTGTTAAAGGCATAAGCTTGCCGCAATCATCCAAAAAAAATTCCTTTTGCTGATTGGTAAGTAGTTCTAAGATTTTTAAAAGAGTGTCATTACGCTGATGCACATTTTTAAAGAGCCATTTAGCCGAAGATAACTTAGTACGAATAAACTCTTTGGTATCTGAAGAAAGAGATTCATCCTCTAACATCTGCAAATAGCGTCTATTAATCCGCATAGAGGGTAGAAAATCATTGTTTATGCGTACAGCTAAGTTATCATTGCTTATTTCAATAGTGGCATCCGGAGTAATATATTGGACAAAATGTTTGAAATGTCCTGTTCCAGGATGCAGATCCAAGCGAGAAATATCTTTTTGCAAAGCCTTTGAGATTTCTTCCGAGGAGCAAGCAAGCTTTTTATTAATAGAAGGAATGCGATTATGAATAAGGTCTTCATAATGTTCTTCAAGAATTTTGTAAGCGAGAGTATGGTGCTTTTGGCGACAACGTAATTGAATAAGTAAAGATTCTTGCATATTGGCGGCTCCAACCCCATAGGGCTCGAAAGCTTGTATTGTTTTTAAAAGACTTTTAATTTTTCCTATAGGAAAATTATAAAGCCCAGCGATTTCTTGAAGGGGAGTTTGCAAAAATCCATTCTCATCAAAGTTACCAATGATTGCTTCAGCAATTGCTCTATCTTCTTCATGATCAAAAGATTCTTTTGCCTGTTGCATTAAATATTCAAAAAGAGAACTTTCAGCGTAAATAGAGCTTTCCTGAAATGTCTTAAGCTTTTCTTCTTCTTGTGTGCGATGGCTGGAAGGAGGAAGATCGTATAGATAGTCCCGAAACTCTTCATCGAGTTTTTTCATAATCTCAAAATCATTTTCATTAAAAGATAATTCTTTTTCAGGTTGTTGTTCGCCTTCCTCAGGAATTTCTGCATTCTCTTCCTCTAACTTCTTTAAATTAGAATTCTCCTCTTCTCCTTCAATAAAATCGAGCAAAGGGTTTTGTTGAACTTCTTGCTCCACGGTTGCTGAAAGCTCTAGCACAGGCATTTGTAGCAAATGAATAGCCTGTTGCATTTGTGGCGACATCATCAGGCGCTGCGTTTGCTTAAGGCTTGTGGCTTGGCGAGCTAATAGGTTTAAAGAAATTGGATCACTCATACCTCACTATTTAAAAGATTTTTATAGAATTGACAAGAATTTTTTTAGTTTAGCCTTAGATGTCTGATGAATGTCACTTTGAGCTTTAGTAGGTTGCAAGACAGCTTAAAAAAATAAGGCCAAGCCTGCAATTAATTCAGTGCTTAAACTACTTTTATTTCTCTTGTTTTTGCTAATAGCCGATAAATCTTAACTTATAGCATTTCTTTAATGGTGAGCTTTAATCGATGTAAATAAATATTTACTAAAACCTGGATTAAAAATATTTAAGCTATTCATAATAAACGGCTTAAATTAAGAAAGTGAAAGAGGGATAAGGGCGAAAGCTAAAGAAGTAAACGGCAATTTCTTGGGATAAACTACAGGTTTATAGTATAGTTTTATCCAAATTTAATGGGATGTGGATATGTCAGATAATCCTTCTAAAGTTCGCGTGGCTCCTAACTCTAAAGAATCTGAAATGATGGTTCTAGGATGCATGCTTACCAGTGTCAACGGCCTTAACATTGCGGCGGATGGCCTAGATGAGGCCGATTTTTATTACACCGAGCATAAAATCATTTTTGAGGTTCTTAAGACTTCTTATAAAAATGATAAGCCTGCTGACGTGCATCTTGTCTGTGAAGAGTTAAAGCGCTTAAGTAAGCTAAAAGCGGCAGGTGGAGCTGCTTATATAACAACTTTAGCTCAATATGCTGGTACTTCCGCTTATATTGAAGAATACACCGACATTGTTCGCAACAAAGCTATTTTAAGACGCATGATTAATACGTCTCAAGTGGTTGAAAAAAAAGCCCTGGAAGAGCCACAAGATGTGCTGGGTGCTCTAGATGAAGCCCAGCAACTTTTTTATCAAATAAGTCAAACTGCCAATCAAACGACAGGTAAGCTGATTAGCCAAATTTTATCCGGCGTTAAGGCTGAAACGGCTACTCCTTTTTTGAAAGCTTTAGAAGAGCGGCAGGTTCGTTACCAAGAACGTGGGCCGGAAGAAAGTGGTATTACTGGTCTTCCTACTTTCTATACCGACTTGGATAAGTTAATTAATGGACTCAATAATTCTAATTTGATGATCCTTGCTGCTCGCCCCGCTATGGGTAAAACGGCCTTAGCTATCAATATCGCCGAAAATGTCTGCTTTAAGAGCAATATGCCAGTAGGTGTTTTTTCCTTAGAGATGAGTGCAGAGCAACTCGTGCATCGAATTATTTGCTCTCAGTCAGAAGTAGAATCCGATAAAATTAAAACAGGTTCTTTAAATGGCATTGAGTACCAAAGGATTGTTTCAGCGGTCAATATGATGCAAAATCATGTGATGGTCATTGATGATCAGCCAGGACTTAAAATTACAGATTTAAGAGCACGTGCCCGACGTATGAAAGAAACTTACGGCATAGGGTTTTTAGTGATAGACTACTTGCAATTAATTACAGGCTCCGGCTCTTTTCGAGGACAGGAAAATCGTCAGAATGAAATCTCAGAAATTTCACGTTTACTAAAAAATTTGGCAAGAGAGCTTAATATTCCTGTCCTATGTCTATCCCAGCTGTCAAGAAAAGTAGAAGAGCGTCAAGGACATCGTCCGATGATGAGTGATTTGCGTGAAAGTGGTAGTATTGAGCAAGACTCGGATATTATTTTATTCTTATTGAGGCGAGAATATTATGATCCTATGGATAAACCTGGCATGGCTGAATTGATAGTAGCTAAAAACCGCCATGGCGGGGTAGGAAGTATTAACTTTACCTATCGTAAAGAAATCGTGCAGTTTGCTAATTATATTCCTGTTAAATACGATCCCAATGCCTCTGCAGAAAAAGAGATGGCCTCCGAATTTGGTAATTTTAATTAAAGCGTTCTTCGGCCTTTCTAGCTCTTTTCCTATCCTTAGCAAAGAAGATAACTAGTTGAGTTTAAACCTATCACGGTCTATCGGTACTTTATGCTTTTTATGAATTTTTTGGATGTTTATAGCAAGAATTAAAGAAGGCTGAAGAGTTGTTGGATAAGAGTAAAAGAAGCTTAATGGGTGCTTTAATGAATTTAAAGAAATTTGCTAGGAAAGACAAAAAGTTTTAACCCTTCTTCTCTTCAAGATATGACTTTACTTTTTAATCCCAAATAGAGTATTATTCCCAAAATTAGTCTTTAAGCGTTTAAATTTAAAATATATAACTGTTGTTTGGGAGAAACTATGTCATCTGTAAAAAAGAAGCGCAGATACAAAATTGCAAAGCATAAGCGCAAGAAGCGTAGTAGACGTGATCGTCACAAAACCTAACCGGCTAAAAAAGCTGGCAGAGTTTTAAAGAGAACCCCTGCGTTCTCTTTTGCTTCTCAACTACTTCTTTTAATCTTTGAGTTTTATGTGGAAATATCCAACCAAGTATGATGTTATTATCATGGGAGCTGGCCATGCAGGCTGCGAAGCTGCTTTAGCTTCTGCTCGCCTAGGTGCAAGAACACTTTTATTAACAATGAACTTGGATACGATTGGAAAAATGAGCTGCAATCCTGCTGTAGGGGGAGTGGCTAAAGGCCATATTGTCCGGGAAATCGATGCCCTAGGCGGAGAAATGGGCAAAGCTATCGATTGCACAGGAATTCAATTTCGGATGTTGAATGCTACTAAAGGTCCTGCGGTATGGGCTCCTAGAGCACAAGCCGATAAAGCTGCTTATCAGCTGGAGATGAAGCATCGCTTGGAGAAAACGCCTGGCTTAGAAATTAAACAAGGCACCATTGAAGAATTAATTGTTGAGCAAGATCGCATCCAAGGGGTCATTACTAAGGAAGGTATTCTCTACTATTGCTCAGCTTTAGTGATTTCTTCCGGAACTTTTATGCGAGGCTTGCTGCATATTGGAGAGACCAATTATGCCGGTGGCCGTGCTGGTGACCAGCCTGCTGTTGGCTTATCAGCTAGCTTGATAAAGCTAGGCTTAAAGTTAGGGCGTCTAAAAACAGGTACTCCGCCACGGGTGAACCAGCGATCGATCGATTATAGCCACACTGAAGAGCAGCCTGGCGATCCGAATGTCAAGTTTTCTTTCGATGATGAGCCAATCAATCGCTTGCCCCAAATATCTTGCTATATCACTTATACCACAGAAGAAACTAAAAAAATCATTTTAGAAAATATTCATCGCTCTCCTATGTATTCAGGTAAAATCACCGGAGTGGGCCCACGCTATTGTCCCTCGATTGAAGATAAAATCGTGCGATTTGCTGATAAAGAGCGCCATCAAATTTTTCTGGAGCCTGAAGGCTTAAAAACAGAAGAGGTGTATGTGAATGGGGTCTCTTCTTCTCTCCCTTTTGATGTACAAATGGCTTTCATTAAAAGTATTCCTGCTTTAAGAAATGCTGAAATCATGCGTCCTGCTTATGCTATCGAATATGATTATGTAGTAAGCGGGCAAATTGATAGCTCTTTGCAATGTAAGACGATAGAAGGACTTTTTCTAGCGGGGCAGATTAATGGAACCTCAGGGTACGAAGAAGCTGCTGGACAAGGATTAATGGCAGGAATCAATGCAGCTCATCATGTACAAGCTAAGCCCCCGTTAATCTTGAAAAGATCAGAAGCCTACATTGGTGTAATGATCGATGATCTAGTTACTAAGGGTTTAGATGAGCCTTATCGCATGTTTACCAGTCGAGCCGAGCATCGCCTTTTGCTCAGGCAAGATAATGCCGATCTTAGATTGCGTCATTATGGTTATGAAATTGGCCTGATAGAAGAAAAACGCTATGCTTCTCTTAAATATAAAGAAAAAATGATTCAAGAAGGTGTGAATCGACTTGACAAAGTTTTCGTTCAGCTCAAAGGAAAAGGATATAGCTTAGCGCAGCTTCTTTGCCGCCCAGAAAATAATTATGCAAGTTTGTTAAATGATTATCCCGCTGCAATGCAGGATTACGGCATGGAAATTAACTTTCAGATCGAGCTTGCTTTAAAATATGCAGGGTATATTCAACGCCAGCATAGCGAAGTCGCTAAATTGGCTCATCTTGAGCATATTCTCATCCCTAAAGATTTCGATTTTGCCTCTATTACAGGCTTAAGAAATGAAGCCTTACAAAAACTAGCGGATGCCCATCCCTTAAATTTAGGACAGGCCTCACGCCTTTCAGGAGTTTCGCCAGCAGATATTTCTGTTCTAATGATTGCCTTAGTGCGGTTTAATGCTAATAAAAATTCTGAGCTAGTCAATCAAGAGGCTCTTTCTTCTTTTTCTAGCAGTGAAGGAAGTGAGTAAGACCCCCTTTCGCCCCCCTCTTAATGTTTTGCTTTTAAGTCAATCTACCATTCTCGAGCAGCTGCAGCTGGAAGAAGCTCTTTTGCGCGTTGATCAACGTAATTGGTGTTTAATCAACCCAAACCCTCCAGAAGCCATCGTCATGGGGATATCTTCTTCTCCTGAAAAAGTCATTGATCTAGATAGACTTCAAAAACAGCCTGTGCCGCTGATTCGCCGATTTAGCGGGGGAGGGACCGTTTTCATAGATGCGGATTCTATCATAAAAACTTTTATTTTTAATCAGGCAGATCTAGGCATTCCCTGCTATCCTCATGCTGTTTTCCAGTGGAGCGAGATTTTTTATCGTTTGGTCTTTCAGGAGATAGAATTGCGTTTATGTGAGAATGATTATGTGATTAAAGGGAGAAAATGTGGAGGGAATGCTCAATATATGACGAAAAATCGTTGGCTCCATCATACTTCATTTTTATGGGACTACCAGGCAGAAAACATGGCTTACCTAAAAATGCCCCCTAAAATGCCTGGGTATCGTGAACAACGCTCTCATGACAATTTCCTATGCAAGTTAGGTGAGTATTTGCCATGCAAGCAAGAAGTAGTGAATAGATTTTTAAAAACCTTAGAGGTTTATTTTAAAGTGGAAATTTCCTCTCTCTCTGAAGCCTACAAAGTTACCCAAATTCCTCATCGAAGAACTTCTCAAAGAATCCATCTATTCTAAATAAGAGCAATGGAGTTATGTAAGGTTAAATGGAGAAATGAGCTTGACTCAACCGGCCAGCTTAAATAAAAGAGCTTAGCGAGGGTAAAAAGGGCCGCTGTAAGGGGCTTGGAAAACTGCGTAATCAACACAGTCTGTATAGGTGGGTTCGCTCCCTAGCGATCGATGCCTCGAATAGCACGTATTCTGGCAACGGATGGCTAGCGTCGTGAGCCCCCAAAAAAATAATTATCGTTGATTGGCTTTATCTTCCCAAGGAGTCCCAAACAGCAGCTAGAATATTCTGCTTTCATGATCTCATGATAACGTAAACGCTTATTAATATTCTAGATGTAAAGCTTTAAAATCGAAAAAGAAAGGGCTTTTTGTCGCCTATCTCTTGATAACTTAGTCCGTAGAATTTATTGGTCTGATTTTTTTTAAACGTTTCTTTAAGATCAATATAACTCTGGATCAGCAGGAGTGAGGCCCTGATAATTTATACATTTAAATAAAGCAGCTTCTTTAACCTTCTGATGGCCAAGGGAAAAAAGAATTTTTTTCTCTTTAAATTCAACTGTCTGAAAATATTTTGCAAGTAAGTGGCAGTAGTGCTGAACCTGAAGATCATCCAGCTGATCAAGATGGGGATGATTCTCAGTTACAATAAAATAGCCTGTTTTTCCTAGCTGCTCTTCTTTTATGCTAGGCCAAAAGGAAAATTGATTTTTTCTTGCTCCCTGTAAATTTAAAAAGTAAGCTCTTTGCTGAGCTGGATTATAAAAGCTTAAGAGGCTACTCATCTGGTATTTATCGCTAAATAAAAATTCCTGGGCAGGATCTACATTTAGGGTAGCCAGTTCCTGGCGCAATGTGCTCCATCCTAGGTTGTGCTTAAAGGGATTAATTTTATAAGGAGTGTTAAAAGGGAGGGAGGACTGCAGAATGGGGAGTAGAAAAGCTAATAGACATAATAAAATGGAGAGAACGAGCCCTCCCTTTAGCCAAAAAAGCATTTTCTGCGCTCGTTCACAGCAAAACCAACAGAGACATACAATTCCTGAAGGAAAG
Organism: Neochlamydia sp. EPS4; assembly: GCF_000813665.1. NCBI lineage: Bacteria > Pseudomonadati > Chlamydiota > Chlamydiia > Parachlamydiales > Parachlamydiaceae > Neochlamydia > Neochlamydia sp. EPS4. The sequence continues at coordinate 56,897 of NZ_JSDQ01000030.1, forward strand.
GCAAAATCTCCCCAATTGCCTTGCAATTTTTTAAAAATAGAGAGCGTTAAAAATAGGCTAAGCAAAGAAAAACAAAGGAAACCGCAAAAGCATAAAGCGGAAGGAAGAGTATGCCGCTCTTTATATAACCTGTAAAGGCTAAGGAGTAAAAGTATAAAAACAACAGGAGAGAGCAAAGCTGATTGAGCTCCTAGAAACTCCCAAAAATTGCCATTAAAAAAGGTAGATTTTGCCTGCAAAGGAACTTGGGGGACATACAGGGTAGAAAAAACATGACGAAAAGTTACCCAATCATGCTGGGCATTCCAAACGAGTGAAGGAAAAAGCCCTAAAAGAGAAATAGCTAAGCCTATCAAAAAATGGCGATGAATGAGTAGAGGATACAGAGGGAAAAAGCAAAGAATCCCTAGCCATAGAATATAGATAGGCCATTTAAAAAGAGCTCCTAATCCTACGATTAGGCCTAAAAGCCAGTAAGAAGGCCTCTGACCTCTGTTTAAAGAATAGGCGATCACTAGGCACGCCAAGATCCAAAAGAGCATCATCCCCCCATCTGTAATAGCGAAAAAGCTCCCCGCTATACCTAGAGGGGTTAAAGCCATAACGAGCCCTGCCCAAAAGCATGTCCTAGGCTTTAATCTACAAGCCCGCGCTAGGGAGTAAATCAAAAGAGGATAGAGGGCTGCTAAAACCACAGACATACAGCGTACCCCTAGCTCTGTATTTCCTAACAAATGAGTGCCCAGCCAGATTTGCCAAGCAATGCCGGGCGGCTTACTATAATAGCCCCAGCTAAGATCTTGGCTCCATGTCCAATATTGAGCCTCGTCTGGTCCCAAGCCAATAGGGCTATAGAGAATGGTTAAAATCATGATGGCAGCTTTTCCAAGGACAAGAAATAGGAGTAGGGAGAAGTTTTTTGAAGAATTTAGGAAGCCTTGCATGGTAGTGCGCTCAATTTTTTTATCTCGATCATACAATAGCTTGTAAGAATTGAGAAGAAAAAATTAAATAAGCCTCTACCGGAGCCTAAAAAGCAGTGCAAGGAGCTTAAAAAAACTTTAAGCGCCCATTCCTACAGCTAGTAACTGCTCTCGATAAGTTTGCTTTTGCTTAAAGAGATGAATGTGCTGCTTAGTAGCTTCGATAATGCCATGATCAGCCTTAGTCAGATGTTCGTAAAGCTTTTGCTTGCGAAAGGTAAGCATGCGATTAATTTGGTCAATATTAAGAAGAGTGATTTTATTATGTCGAGCAATGGAAGGATCTATATTTCGAGGCACCCCTAAATCTATAAGGAGTTTAGCTGGAATTTCCTTAAGAGGTAAGTGGGAGTAACTAATCAATGCCTGAGGAGCTTTCGTGCCACAGATAATCCAATCAAATTGATGCCATTGGGCAAGAGATTGCCACTCTAAAAGGTTAAGTTGGTAGGTTCTTGCAAGATCGATAGCATGCTTTTTTGTTCGATTACAAATCGTAATGTCGGTAAAATTTTTACTCATCAGAAAGCGAAGAATTTTTTGATTGATAGCCGAGGCGCCCACCAAAAGGATTTTAGCCTGAGAAAGATTTTTAAAAAAATGGCTGCCTGTGTTGAAGATCGCATGTTCAATATCAGGAAGAGCGCGGGTTAAAAGGTGTTGCGAGCGGATTTTTTTAGCTATCTTTAAAGACTTTTGAAAAAGATAATGCATGTCTTCGGGAAGCTGAGAAAATTGGCAAGAGATCTTGTAAGCATGCTTAACTTGGCTTTGAATCTCTGTTTCGGCGACGATAGCACTATCAAGCCCTGCCGTCACGCGCGAAAGATGATAGAAGCAATCATGTCCAAAATAAGAGTAGAGCTTTTGATCAAATTGCATGTCGACTTCATTTCTAAAAATATTAAGAAGATAGGTATGAGTATCAGCTAAATCATCTGAGCAAAAATAAATCTCTGTGCGGTTACAAGTAGAGAGAAGAATAAAGTGGTGATGGCCATGCACAGACGTTCCTGCTCCCAAGCGTTTTTGGCAAGCCTTAGCCAATAATTCTCGAAGTTTCAAATCAGCAAGCTTATAATTGATTCCCAGTACTCCAATTCGCATGGCATTCCTTAATAGATATAAATTACGCCCTTATAAATAATTTTAAAATTATGGTCAAAGCTGGAGGATCAATTGACGCAGAGCTTCAATTCCAAGCCATTGAGAATTAGTGTTGGAGGCATAAGAAAAATCTTCAGGCAATCGTCGACCCTCTCCTCGTGTTAACAGCTTCTCTTTCAGTAATTCATCGTGATGGTAGAGTTCTGGAATGATCAGATAATGATCGGTAAATTCCAAGGTATGACGAGCATCTTCTAAGCCTATCATAAGTTCATGCAGCTTTTCACCTTCTCGAATGCCGGTATATTTGTGAGGGATTGCAGGTGCAAATGCCTGAGCTAAATCTACAATTTTCATGCTAGGAATTTTAGGCACAAAAATTTCTCCCCCTTGGGAACGTAAAAAAGATTGAAGCACAAAATCGACAGATTGCTCAAGGGTGATCCAAAAACGTGTCATTCTTTTATCTGTGATAGGCAATGCCTGGGCACCCTCTGCTAGTAGTTTCTTCCAGAAAGGAATCACGCTTCCTCGACTACCAAGCACATTTCCATAGCGTACTACAGCAAAGGTAGGGTGACTACGGGCGCCTACATAGGAATTTCCTGCCACAAACAGCTTATCTGCACATAGCTTAGTCGCCCCGTAAAGGTTAATAGGATTGGCAGCTTTATCGGTTGAAAGCGCCATAACTTTTTCAACGCCACTATCGATAGCAGCATCAATGACATTCATGGCACCTATAATATTTGTTTTAATGAATTCCGTAGGATTATATTCAGCAGCAGGCACTTGCTTTAAAGCAGCTGCATGCACAATATAATTAACTTCACTAAAAGCGCGTTTAAGGCGTGATTTATCGCGTACATCTCCTAGGAAATAGCGGATTTTAGGATGAGAAAAAATAGGAGCTGATTGACGCATCTCCCACTGCTTCCATTCATCTCGACTGAAGATAATCACTTTACGACATTGATCTTCTATGAGTAGGCGCTTGGCTAGTGTTTGTCCAAAGCTGCCGGTGCCCCCAGTAATCAATAACGTTTTATCTTTAAAAAAATTTGTTGTATGCATTTGTGTAGGTGCTCCTGTTCAAAAACCTGGATTTAGAATTCGTTTTTATATATTCTGTTTCCATAAATCATTCAAATTCCTTTTAACATAGTGTTTAACTCATGGCAAAGCAATATGACGAAAGTAGCGTAAAAACTTTAGACGCCTTATCCCATATTCGATTAAGATCGGGGATGTACATAGGGCGTTTAGGCGATGGCTCCCATCCAGATGATGGTATCTATATCATGCTTAAAGAAATTATCGACAATAGTGTTGACGAATTTATTATGAAGCATGGGAATAAAATTGTCATTGAATTAGACGAAGAAAAAGGAATGCTTGCCGTAAGAGACTATGGGCGAGGGATCCCTCTTGGTAAAGTGATTGAATGCGTGAGCCAAATCAATACGGGCGCCAAATACAATGATGATGTTTTTCAGTTTTCTGTAGGGCTAAATGGTGTGGGAACCAAAGCGGTAAATGCTCTTTCTAGCCGCTTTATAGCGCGCAGTCATCGGGATGGCCATTACTTTGAGGCCCAATTTTCTCAAGGAGTTTTAAAGCACAAAATTGAAGGGACCACAAAAGAACCTAACGGCACTTTTGTTCAATTCATTCCAGATATAGAAATTTTCAAGAAATATAGTTTCCATAAAGAATACATCATTAAACGTCTTTGGCATTATGCTTATTTGAATGCTGGATTGGTGATTCACTTTAATGGTGAGCGTATTGAGTCCAAAAATGGTTTACTCGATCTATTAAATGCTGAAGTTGCCGTCGACGATCGTTTTTATGAGCCGTTGCATTATCGTGGCAAAATGCTTGAATTTGCTTTTCTTCATACGCAAAGTTATGGAGAGACCTACTTTTCGTTTGTGAATGGTCAATATACGGCTGATGGAGGTACCCATTTATCAGCTTTTCGCGAAGGTCTTTTAAAAGGCGTCAATGAATATGCTAAAAAAAATTTTCAAGGTGTGGATGTACGGGAAGGCATAGTAGGAACAGTTCTTGTTAAGGTTAAAGATCCTCTTTTTGAATCGCAGACTAAAAATAAATTAGGCAATAATGAAGTGCGTGGGCCGGTCGTTCAAGAAGTAAAAGAAGCTGTAGTTGATCTTTTATATAAAAATCCAGCGACTGCTAATCAAATTATTGAGAGAATCGCTTTTAATGAAAAGCTTCGCAAAGAGCTTGCAAATGTTAAGAAAGAGGCCAAAGAAAAGCAAAAAAAAATTTCCTTTAAAATTCCTAAGCTTCGTGATTGCAAATGTCATTTTCAAGATGGAACTGCCGATGGAGAAAAGAGCATGATTTTTCTTACAGAAGGAGATTCTGCAAGCGCTTCCATTGTAGCTGCTAGAAATCCCTTTACGCAGGCTGTTTATTCTCTACGTGGCAAGCCCTTAAATGTGCATGGCATGAAACTGGATCAACTTTATAAAAATGAAGAATTGTTTAATCTGATGAGTGCCCTTAATGTGGAAGACGATATTTCTCAGCTTCGCTATCAGAAGGTTATTTTAGCTACCGATGCGGACGTGGATGGCATGCATATCCGCAATCTATTGATTACTTTTTTCCTTACCTATTTTGAAGGATTGGTTTTAAACGGACATCTCTACATACTAGAAACACCTTTATTCAAAGTAAGGAATAAAGAAAAAACTTATTATTGCTATAGCCCTGAAGAGCGTGATAAAGCGGTAGCTAAATTAAAAAAAGGAATAGAAATTACCCGTTTTAAAGGTTTGGGTGAAATTTCCCCAGGAGAATTCAAGCAGTTTATCAGCCACAATATCCGCCTTCTTCCTGTAACCATTCATGCTTTTTCTGATATTAAAACTACTGTGCAATTTTACATGGGTAAGAATACACCGGAACGTAAGCAGTTTATCATGCGTAATTTAATCAACGAAGATGAAGATTCTTTAAAAGAAATAGCTACCCTAGCAGCAGATAAACCAGGCAATGAAGAAAAATAGCCTTTCGGGCAAGAAATAAAAAGAAACTCCTACTAAATATAGCCAACATTAAATAAAGGTTGTTTCAACTGTTTTATTAAATTTGCGTTATTATTTTTTTTATTACGGTTTTTTGTTAAGCCTATAGTGTTGTTGACTATGAGCATCCCTAAACTATCTAAATGGATTATTGAGTATAAAATTTTATGGACGACATTAAGCAACTCATGCAGCTTAATTATCTTAAATATGCATCTTATGTGATTTTAGATCGCGCCATTCCTAATGTAGTGGATGGTCTTAAGCCGGTGCAGAGGCGTATTTTATTTACTTTATGGATGATGCATGATGGCAAATTGCATAAGGTGGCCAATGTAGCTGGCCAAACTATGGCCTACCATCCTCATGGGGATGCGCCTATCGTGGAAGCCCTGGTGAATATGTCTAATAAAGGTTACCTGCTAGACCAGCAAGGAAATTTTGGTAATATGTTCACTGGTGATCCTGCGGCAGCAGCACGCTACATTGAAACACGGCTTTCTGATTTAGCTCAAAGCACCATGTTTAATCCTGAACTCACCCAAACGATTCCTTCTTATGATGGGCGCCATCAAGAGCCTATTTCGCTTCCTGCCAAAATTCCTTTAGTGCTGATGCAAGGTGCCGATGGTATAGCGGTAGGAATGGCAACGCATATCCTCCCTCACAATTTTGTAGAGTTACTGGAAGCCGAGATTGCTATCTTAGAGGGGCGCGAGTATACGATTGTGCCCGATTTTCCTACAGGCGGTATCATGGATGCTTCGGAGTATGAGAAAGGTAAGGGTAAAGTCAAGCTGCGTGCTAAGATAGAGATACGAGATCCTAAGACTTTGGTGATCACGGAGATTTGCTATGGAACTACCACAGAATCCCTAATCCGCTCGATTGATGAAGCAGCCAAGAAAGGCAAAATTAAAATTGATTCAATCAATGATTACACCGCTGAAAAAGTAGAAATTGAGATCAAATTACCGCGAGGACAGTATGCACCCGATCTTATTGATGCTTTACATGCCTATACCGAATGTGAAATAGTATTAAACTCTTCCCTTGTAGTCATTAAGGATAATTTACCTTGGGAGCCTACTGTTAATGAAGTCTTAGAGTATCATACCGAATTGCTACAGGGTTATTTATCTCAAGAGCTAGAAATTGAGCGTAAAAAACTCTATGAAAAAATTTTTAATAAGACTTTGGAACAGATCTTTATAGAAAATCGCCTTTATAAAACCATTGAAAATATCTCTTCCTATGATAAAATTCATGGAGCGATAGAATTAAGTTTAGAACCTTTCCATCAGCAACTTTCTCGTATCCCTACTTATGAAGATCGAGAAGCTTTGCTGAATATTCCCATTCGACGTATTTCTCGTTTCGATTTAGATAAAAATCAAGAAGAAATTGCTGCTACACGTAAGCAACTAGCGAAAGTAGAAAAAGATCTTAAAGATATTAAGAAGTTTACGATTAATTACATTCGCGGAATAATTAACAAATATGGCAAAGCTTATCCTCGTACCACCCAATTGCAAGCTATCCAACAAGTAGATAAGCGTGCAATGACTCTACGAAATGTTAAAGTAGGGTTTGATCCAGTTTCTGGATTTGTCGGCACTAAAGTAGGCGGTAATAATCTTTTTGAATGTACCAATTTTGATAAAATTTTGCTTATGTTTAAAGATGGTACCTACACTGTGATTAATATACCTGAAAAGCAATATGTTCATCATAACGGCAATAAAGTCGTGTATGCAGGTATTGCTGACAAGAAAACCCTTATAAATGTAGCCTACAAAAATCCTCAAACTCATATTTGTTTTGCTAAACGCTTCATTATTACTCAGTTCATTTTGGATAAAATTTATAATTATATTGAAGAAGGAATGGAGCTACAGTATATTTCTACTGCCGAGCAAGCGCGTGTAGAATTACAGCTTATTCCCAAAATTAAACAGAAGCAATCTAAAGTCATATTTGATTTTGCTGCAACCACCGTTAAAAGTGTTTCTTCCAAAGGAATTCGTATGGACCAAAGGCCTGTAAAAAAGATCGTTCTCATGAAGTGATCAAAAAGGGGAGCCACATGAAAATTAGCTGTCTGCCCAAAGAAGGATCTCGCTTGCTAATGACTGTACTTATTGAAGAGGAACCTTGGCGAGATATCCATACCAAAATATTCGGACGCCAACCCTTGCTTCCAGAAAGCGATAGCTTAGCAGCCTTTCAAGAAAAGTTTAAAAAGCTAGAATATGTCAAAGCTAAAAAATACGCTTTAGATTGCCTAGCCTTGCGCAGCTATCTATCTATTCAAATGAAAAAATTGTTAAAAAGAAACCTAGTTTCAGAGGAAACTATAGAAGAAATTTTGCAAGAGTGCACACGCCTAGGCTATTTAAATGATAATGAGTGGCTTGAAGGATTTGTTAAAAGGCAATTGGCTCGTCATACAGGGCCTCAACGAATTATCTGCCAGTTGATGAATAAAGGAATATCTCGTGTAGAAGCCCATAAATATGTGGAAATGTATGTCCAAGCCAATACTTCTCAGCACAGCATTCAGCATTTAATAAATACCAAATATAAAACTCGCAATCTGGCTGATTATCGAGAAAAACAAAAAGTTTTTGCCGCCCTTATCCGTAAAGGGTTTGATATTCAAGCGGTAAAAGATGCATTAAAAGTAGAAGAATAATAAAAATTATCTCTTAGCTCTACTTATTCCTTTTTGCTCTCCTCTTTTCTCTTTACCCTAGCGCGTAAGAGGTAGTAAAAAACATGAAAAAATAAATTTTTAAGAGTTAGCTACTTAACGTTTAAAAATTTCACCTCTTAGGATTAAGTGCTTTCTTCTATTAAAGAATATAAAAAATAGCCCTCTTCTAAAAATAAAATCCTCCCTGTTAAAAATTTTCTTTTTTTATTAAATAGATAGCTTTAACTGGAGAGAGATAATTCTTAAAACTATTATAAGATAGTGTTTGTAAAATCATAATTTTAGTATAATAAAGAAAGAGAAGAAATCTTTTACCAGAAGGTGTATGATGAGTGATCCTACTATAACCTCTCTTTCCACTGTAACTTCTTCTGCAGCAGGAAGTCCTGCTAATGCTGCCACCCCTTCGACGAGCTCGGCAACTAACCCAACCGCTGCGGTAGAAGGAGGCAGTGTGAGTAATTTAGCGGAATTAAAAGATCAATCTCCTGAAGTTTACTCAGCGATGATGCAAGGAATTGCGATGAATGTATGCAGTAGAATGGCTCAACAGCAAGCCCATTTAAAGCAAGTGCAAGAAGAAGCTCGTCGTGCCTCAGAAGGCTAAGCGCAGGTAGGGGCAAACTAAGCTAGCTAAATTCTTAAAGTTTTTTTGTCTCATTAACTTTCTTTAGAAGGGTTAATTGGGCGTTTATACCAAAACTTAAGAAAAGCTAAAGCTAATTTATTTGGTAAATTCTTCATTTTTTTGCTATAGTACCAATAGAAGAAAAATAAATTTAAGTTTATTCAAGGAGCAATATGGGAGCAGAAAGATCCGAGGCAGTAAATGCTGCTAGTGTAACAGAGGCTATGAATACTTCTTCCTCTACTACGCCTTCCTCCATGGCCGCATCTCCACAAAATAGTGAGCGATTTACAACTATTAGCAGCATGTCTGATCTTAAAGAAAAGGCGCCAGAGATGCATAAGGCTATGATGCAAGGCTTAGCCATGAACATCTGCAATGGCATGCAAAAACATCAACAGCGTTTTAAAGAGATTCTTAGAAAAGGTCGTAGTCAACAATAAATAATAATGAATTTTATTATCCCCTCACTTTTTCTTGGCTTTTTGGTAGATGAGGCCTTTGCAAGGGCCTTAGAAAAAAATACTCCTGAATACCTTCATTTCTTCCTTCAGCCAGGCAGCGGATATTTAGAAGAAGTCACTTATCAAGAAGAGCACTATATAGGCAAATTCGTTAGTAACGAACAAAATGTCGGGCAATTAGAGCTTTTAGAAGCTCATATTTTTAGCCTCTTAAAGAAGCTAGCACCTGATTACAATTATACGCACTCTAATCTAGTCTTACTTGCCCTTCCTCAAAAGGAAGTTGCCCCTGCGGTTATTTCTTATAAAAACAAAAAAAGGAAAGCTTAAAAAAGGCTATAGTAATTTTCATTAGCTGTTAAAGCGATTTTCCTCTAATAAATATAAGTTTCGTATGAAAAACGATGAAAGTGAATGTGTGATTATCCGCGAGGAGGAAGAGGGAGAGCGTTTGGATAAAATTCTTTCCCAGCGTTTTTTAGGCGTACATTCTCGTACATATTTTCAATATTTGATCGAGCAGGGAAGAATTTTTGTTAATGGCGAAGTAGTTAAAAAACGTTATCGACCCTCAGTAGATGATGAAATCCATATCCATTACATCCTTACCCCTGAAATTGGACTGCAGCCGGAAGCTATTCCTTTAAATATTATTTTCGAAGATAATGACCTGATTGTCGTCAATAAACCGGCTGGTATGGTTGTACATCCTGCACCTGGTCATCCTACTGGTACCTTCGTACACGCCCTCATTTATCATTGCCAGAATCTACCAAAAAATCAGGTAGAGGAGCTTTATCCACGTCCTGGCATCGTTCATCGCTTAGATAAGGACACTTCCGGCTTACTGGTGGCTGCTAAAACTACTGAGGCCCATACCCGTTTAATTGAAATGTTTTCTAATCGAGAAGTTTATAAAGAATATTTAGCTATCTGTGTAGGTAATCCTGGTAGCCAGGAAATTAGAAATTTTATTGGGCGACATCCTGTTTTCCGACAAAAGATGAAGGTTTTAGAAGAGGGAGGACGTCTGGCCATTAGCGTGTGTGAAACAAAAAATCATTCCGCTCCTTTTAGCTTAGTACAGGTCAATTTAAAAACCGGCAGGACTCATCAAATACGGGTTCATATGCAACACTTAGGAGCCCCTATCTTAGGAGATCCTCTGTATGGAAATCTACAGATAAACAAAAAATATGGAGTTAGTAGGCAGCTTCTTCATGCTCATATTCTTCAATTTAAGCACCCTGTTAAAGGCCATCTTTTAAGCTTTAAAGCAGACATACCTTCGGATATGAGAGTGTGGGTAGAAAAATTAATAAAACATGCAGGGGAGGAGAAAAAGGTGACTATTTCTTCCTAAAGCTGAAAAAGCTAGCATTAAAGAGTAGAGAAAAAGTTTCAACCAAAATCTAAAAAGGACGAGAGTTTTCTTGAAATTCATTAAAACGACCAACTGAAGGAAATAATATGGCTGGCAAGCAAATTTGTCTCCTAAGAGGTTTTAAGGTAAACAAGAGAAAATGAATCTTTATTTAGCAAATATTGCAGGGAAACTTTTGATAATTAGTCAATTTACTCTATATAGAAATTACAAAAAAGGCAGAAGGCCTGACCTTTGGAAGCAGGCCTCTTCGTCTTTGGCAGAAATCCGTTAGTGAAAGATTTTTAGCCAAGTTGGGAAAAGAAAGGGGCTAGATGTTCAACCCGTTAAAGCTGGTACTCACAAGCCAATCGATTTAATTAACGAGAGGCTCATTCCTAGCGAAGAAGGGCTTTCTTATGAGGGGGTAATCAGAGCTTTTTTTATAAATCACCCCTTTAATAGATATACAAATTTTATGTAGATTTATAAAAATAATTGGGATACCCTAGATGTAAGGGCAGAATAAGGGCCACACAAGTCTAAATTTGGAAAACTTTTGTCAAATATACACATTGAAAAAGGATCGAACTATGAAAGAATTTGTAGCATACATAGTCAAGAATCTGGTCGACCATCCTGACAAGGTAAAAATTAATGAGATTGGGGGAACACAAACTCTGATTATTGAACTATCGGTTGAAAAATCGGATATAGGAAAAATCATTGGTAAAAAAGGTAAAACGATTAATGCCATTCGTACTCTTTTAATGTCTGTGGCTAGCCGCAATGGCATTCGTGTGAACCTGGAAATACTTGAAGATGGTAATCCAGTTAAGCAGGAAGGCTAAATAAAAGGTGGAGGGTAAGTTTGTAATATGGGCTATCCCTCCTTTACTCCGCATCATCCGCTTTAGCTAACAGCAAAAGCAAATGTTTCTTTTTTTTTGCAAAGATTTATAGCTGAATCTTTTCGCTTTACTTACGATCGTTTTTTTAAACTTCTCTATTAGATTTCTTGAAATTCTATGCCCCTATAGTTTGCTCCTCTGATTCAAATAGGTGCTTGCTAATCTGCTGGAATTATCCCTAAATCAGGGAAAAAATGATTGCCTAGAATTCAAAATGCTTTTTTACAAAGTTTACAATGTAATCAAAGATTAAAGAAAAATAGGGAAGGGAAGTAAAATTGGACCGAGTAGGATTCGAACCTACGACCACCCGCTTAGAAGGCGGGTGCTCTATCCACTGAGCTATCAGTCCAAAACAAGTAATAAAACAATACAGTAATCTCTACCTTATTTTCAAGTTCAAATGGATAAAACGTCAAATAAAGATAGAAAAAAGTGTTTGGTAAAAGCCCTTATTTTTTTCTCCATACCTCTCACCTATAGAACTGGTTTTTTGCATTTTTTATGGTAAGAAATATAAGCTTAGAGAAATAGCTTAATTGAAAAGAGCGGTAGTTACACGCTTTTGAGCTACTCGTTATGCACCTCCATACTTTATACAATCCTTTTCGTTAAGCAGAGAGACATCTTTCAGAGGGTTGGGTAGGCAGGCTAAGTTTTTTTTAAAGCATATTATATGTTTTTCTTTCATCGATAAAAAGCTTTTTAAAGAAAAGAATAGATGTGTGCTTTTTAAATTCTCTGTAAGGCAAAAAAATTTTTTATAAAGGAGCCAAAAGAGAGAGGGATTATCCTCTCTATCATTTTTTATATGACTGATTTTAAGATTTTTTGTCGTAAAAAGTGTCATAAAAATGTCGTAAAAGATTAATCTAGGCTGGGGTTAATTCTATAATGGGTAGCTTTTTTGATCCCTTCCTGTAAAATCAGCCCTATTTCTATCAGATGGGAAAGGTCTCGTTGGAGCGAACGTCGGTTAATGCCAGGACAGAGCAACTCGTATTCCTGAATAGTAAACTTTTTTTCTGTTTCAAGTAAAATTTCTAGGGCCTGTTTTTGCCTTTCAGACAGTTTATATTTTAGGGCTAAAATATCCAATTTAATTGCCTGAGATCCTTTAAATTGGATTTCATGCATTTGTGTCTCTAATGCTGTAGAAAAATACTCCAGCCAGCTTGTCATATCCATATGATTATTTCTAACAGACTGGATGGCTTGATAATACTCCTGTCGATTGCGATCATAATATTCGCTAATCGTAAAAAGCTTTTTAAAATCATATCCCGACCGATGAAGACATAAGGTGGATAGCAGCCGAGCTGTTCTGCCATTACCGTCTAGAAAAGGATGGATATGAACTAGCTGAAATTGGGCAATTCCAGCTAACAGCACAGGAGGGATCTTTTCTTCGTGTTGTAACCAATCGACTAGTTCAGCCATGAGTAGGGGAACATCATAGAGTGCAGGGGGAGTATAAATGATTTCTTTGGTTTTTGAATTAGCTACGTAATTTTGAATGGTTCTATATTGGCCCGGTTGAGCACTATTTCCTCGCACACCTTCGACTAAGCGTTTGTGAATTTCTCTAATCAAGCCTTCAGTAATGGCCCCGCGAGAAAAAACATAGTCAGCGACAAAATCAAAAGCCTTTTTATAATTTAATAATTCCTTTACGTCTTCAGAATTAACATCCGACATTTTCACCCCGGAAAGCAGCTTTTTAGACTGATCGAGGCTCAAGTGAGTCCCTTCTATATGAGTGGTATGATGTGCTTCCAAAATTAGTGCACGGGCTTGCATTTTGGATAACCAATTCTCTGAAAGCTTAGCAGCTTCTAAAAAACCTCGCGTTCGTTCAATCGCTGTAAGAGCAGATGCTAACGGGATAGTAATAGTAAAATTAGGATGAAATGGCAATTTTTTAATGACACCTTTTTTCTAATTGTGTCATAAAAATGAGCAGCTGGCAATAAATTTCTCACTCTACTTTATTTTTAAGGTGCTGCTTATAATAAATGATGTAATCAAGGCTTTATAAAATAAAAAGAGGCTTAAAAAATATGTAAATTTTTAGCTTGCTACCGTTTGTTTAAGTGGTAGAAACTTGGAAGGGCTTCTCTATTAACCTCCCAATGATTTTTTTAAGAAATTTTTTAGCCTTAGTCCTTGCTCGGGGAAAGTTTATCTTTTTTAAGATCAGCAATTTAATAAAATCTCTCAATTTTCTACTCACAAGCTAAGCCGTGGAGTTAACGTAATAGCTTTCCTCTTACATTTCATAAATGGCAAGAAAATTGTATTTGTATGAAAAGGTGTGAATAAATAGGTGTTGAAAAATTATGTTATTAAACATTATGTTACTAAGCATAATAATTAGTAAGAAAAAGAGTGTATATGAGATTCATTAATCGGCAGCAAGAGCTGTCTCGCTTGGATCGCTTAGCAAATAGCGAGGAAGCAGCAATGGCTGTTATTTGGGGAAGAAGGCGGGTGGGAAAGACGCGTCTACTTTTAGAATGGGCTCATAAATACCAAGGTATTTACTATACAGCAGATGAATCGGCCCCCGCCATCCAAAGAAAATATTTTGCTTTAGCCCTTCAGCAAGCTTTACCGGACTTTGCAGCCGTTGAATATTCAGATTGGCATTCCTTATTCATGCGATTAGCTAAAGAGGCGATGTATACTGGCTGGCGGGGCCCCTTAATAATTGATGAGCTTCCTTATCTTATCTCTTCATCTCCTGAATTGGCTAGTGTATTGCAAAGATTTATTGATCATGAAGGGAAAAAAGCAAAAATGATTGTGGCCCTATCAGGCTCAAGTCAACGCATGATGCAAGGTGCCGTATTAGATGCTTCGGCTCCTTTGTTTGGTAGAGCTAACGAAATTATTAAACTAGGACCTATAACTGCAGGCTACATGGCAGAAGGTTTAAATATTAAAAGTTCTCGAGAAGTGGTGGAAACATATTCTATTTGGGGAGGCATTCCCCGTTATTGGGAACTAGTAAATAACAATAGGGGTTCATTTTTTGAAAATATTGATCAGCTGGTTTTAGATCCCCTTGGAGCACTAAACGATGAGCCTAATCACTTGCTTTTAGAAGAAGCTGCCATAAGTTTAAGGCCTATTTTAGATGCCATGGGCCTAGGAGCCCATCGCCTATCAGAGATTGCAGCTCGCATTGGGCAGCCTGTCACTTCTTTTATGCGCCAAATTCAACGATTATTAGAACTTGATTTAATTGAGCGAGAGATTTCTTTTGGTTCTACTGAATATAATTCTAAACGCACTCTTTATAAAATAAAAGATCCTTTCATGCGTTTTTGGTTTGAAATTGTAGCTCCTCAGCGCAGTTATTTTACTCAGATCAGCTCGGCCCAACGTCAAGCTTATCTTAAAAATTCCTTTCAGCCTATATTTTCTGTCACATGGGAAGAACTTTGTCGAGCCGCGGTTCCACGTTTCCCCTATCAATTGAGCAATATTGCTTTTGGAAGGGCTAGTCGTTATTGGCATAAGCAAGATTCAGAATGGGATATATTAGCTAATTCAATCGAGGGTAAAGCTTTATTTATTGGAGAAGCAAAATGGATAGCAAAGCCCCCTTCCGCTCAATGGATCTATAAAACTATTGAAGAGTTAAAATATAAAGGTCTTCCTCCTACAGCTAGGCAATCTAATAAGCAAGTTGTTTACGGATTATTTATTCCTGAAAAGCCTAAAGACTTGGACTTACCTGAAAACATACAAGTAATCGATGCAAATGAAGTACTACAAGTTTTAAGGTAGGCATGAGGGGGTTAATAAGCTAGGAAAAAGGAAACGTTAATTAGTGCAACCCAATTTACCCAAAAAATTTCACGGCTGCATTAATTTAAAAATAGAGTTTTTTCAAACAAGGAAAAGAATAATAATTATTTCCCTTGCTTGGCCAACTTAAATCTTCATACGATTCTACTACCTTCATGTTATATCTCTATAATAAGCCGCAGGCTCTCTATATCTTTAAGATTTTCTATGCCTACTAGTTTGTCCTTTTAGTATTATAAATGATAAAAACAAGTCCCTCCACAGGTACAGCTTAACACGCTGCTTTAATTTTTCTGAAGGATTTGGCGGAGAGTTTGCTCCAACGCAAGATATAAATATTCAGGTAGCTGCGCTATCTCGGCAGGAAGAGAGGTAAGTGGGTTATTGCCTATGAGAAGCACTTTCAGCTGTGAAAGCTGCCCTATCTCTGCAGGAAGAGTGGTGAGCTGGTTGTCGTCTAATTGAAGGCCTTCCAGTTGTGAAAGTCGCCCTATCTCCGCAGGAAGCGTGGTGAGCTGGTTGCTGCTTATGGCTAGGTGGTAGAGTGAAGAAAGTTGCCATATTTCTGGAGGAAGAAAGGCAAGCTGGTTCTCGCTTAAATAAAGCATTTCCAGCTTGGAGAGCTGCCCTATCTCTGCAGGAAGGGTGGTAAGTTGATTGTAGTCTAAGTGGAGAGTGCACAGTTGAGACAAGCCTCCTATCTCTGCAGGGAGAGCAGCTAGCCGGTTTTGTTGCAAGCCAAGATATTGCAATTGAGACAGCCGCCCTATTTCTATCGGCAGAGAGGTGAGCTGATTGTTGTCTAAGTAAAAATTTTCCAGCTGAGAAAGCTGCCCTATCTCCGCAGGAAGGCTGGTAAGCTGGTTACCGCTTAGGAAAATGTCTTTCAGTTGAGGCAGCTGCCCTATCTCGGCGGGAAGAGCAGTTAGCTGGTTGTGTTGCAAGCCAAGACATTGTAAATGAGACAACTGCCCTATCTCGGCAGGAAGGGTGGTGAGCTGGTTGCTGCCTAGGGAAAGTCTACCAAGCTGAGAAAACTGTCTTATCTCCGGAGGTAAAAAGGTCAGGCCGCTTCCTTCTAAATTTGCTTCTGTGATCCCTTTACCATGGTTCTCAATCCAATCTTTAAAAAGGTCTCCTTTATTTGCTAAAGGCAGATACTTGATTTTCTCTTGCTCTAAGTACTCCTTTCCACCAGGAAGGCTTCTCCATATTAATAGGCGATTAATATTTATAAGATAGGAAGAATAATTAGCCAGGGTAAAATATCTTTTTTCCTCAGTTACCCATTTAAATTCTAACTCCATAGGAGAAAGTGAGCTAGCTAGAGCAAAAGTTTGCTTAAAAATTTCCTTGACTTTTTCTGTTTCAGAAAGCCCACCTTCTAGCTTGTAAATCTTATCCACAATAAGGGACTGCTTGCTAATATCTCCTTGTGGAACATGAATGCTGCCTATTTGCCTATAAAGAGAAGGCATGACTTCGTTAGCCAGCAGATGATGCCATCTTGTACAAACGCTAGAAAGGGCAGGCGAGGTGCAATACTTTAAAATGGGGACTAATATTTCATTAGGCAATTGTTCAAGGGTGATAGAAGAGCTAGGATTCATGGTATCGCCTCTTTAGGATGTGTACATGTTTTTAGTCGCTTTGTAGAAGTATCGCCTATACATGAAAAAATAAAATAAGCAAAAAAATGGTAGGAATCAATCTTTAACATTAAGCATTAAAAATAAAGGAATATAAAAAGCTGTTAGAAAATTTTACCTTAACTTTAGCAGAAAGACAGACTTTTAGATCCTACGCTTCTATAATAAACCAAAAGCTCTATATCTTTGAAGCCTTCTGGGCCTGCCAATCTGCCTTTTTAATTTCATAAAAGATAAAGACAGGTACCTTTTAAGGTACAGCCTAACACGCTGCTTTAATTTTTCTGAAGAATTTTGCGGAGAGTTTCCTCCAACGCAAGATATAAATATTCAGGTAGCTGCGCTATCTCGGCAGGAAGAGAGGTAAGAGGGTTATTGTCTAACTGAAGGCTTTCCAGTTGCGAAAGTCGCCCTATCTCTGCAGGAAGGGTGGTAAGCTGGTTACTGCTTAGAACTAGATTGTAGAGCGATGAAAGCTGCCCTATCTCTGCAGGAAGAGTGGTAAGCTGGTTGTTGTCTAATTGAAGGCTTTTCAATTGCGAAAGTCGTCCTATCTCTACAGGAAGAGTTGTAAGCTGGTTGTTGTTTAAGTAAAGGTATTCCAGCTGGGATAACTGCCCTATCTCTGCAGGAAGGGTGGTGAGCTGGTTTTGGTTTAATTCAAGCGCTCGCAGCTGAGACAGCTGCCCTATCTCTGCAGGAAGGGTGGTAAGCTGGTTACTGCTTAGAACTAGATTGTAGAGCGATGAAAGCTGCCCTATCTCTGCAGGAAGGGTGGTAAGCTGGTTACTGCTTAGAACTAGATTGTAGAGCGATGAAAGCTGCCCTATCTCTGCAGGAAGGGTGGTGAGCTGGTTCTGGCTTAAGTGAAGCATTTCCAGCTTGGAGAGCCGCCTTATCTCTGCAGGAAGAGAGGTGAGCTGATTGTTGTCTAAGTAGAAATTTTCCAGCTGAGAAAGTTGCCCTACTTCCGCAGGAAGGGAGGCCAACTGGTTGCCGCTTAGGAAAATGTTTTTCAGTTGAGACAGCTGCCCTATCTCGGCAGGAAGGGTGGTGAGCTGGTTGTTGCCTAAGAAAAGTCTATCAAGCTGAGAAAAATGTCTTATCTCCGGAGGTAAAAGGGTCAGGCCACTTCCTTCTAAACTTGCTTCTGTAATCCCTTTACCATGGCTCTCAATCCAATCTTTAAAAAGTTCTCCTTTTTTTGCTAAAGGCAAATACTTGATTTTCTCTTGCTCTAAATACTCCCTTCCACCAGGCAGCTCTTTCCACATTAACAGGCGATTAATATTTATAAGATAGGAAGAATAATTAGCCAGGGTAAAATATCTTTTTTCCTCAGTTTTCCATCTAAATTCTAACTCCATAGGAGAAAGTGAGCTAGCTAGAGCAAAGGTTTGCTTAAAGATTTCCTTGACTTTTTCTGCTTCAGAAAGCCCATCTTTTAGCTTATAAATCTTATCCACAATAAGGGACTGCTTGCTAATATTTCCTTGAGGAACATGAATGCTGTCTATTTGCCTATAAAGAGAAGGCATGACTTCGTTAGCCAGCAGATGATGCCATCTTGTACAAACGCTAGAAAGGGCAGGCGAGGTGCAATACTTTAAAATGGGGACTAATATTTCATTAGGCAATTGCTCAAGGGCGATAGAAGAGCTAGCGTTCACAGTATGGCCTTTATACATGTTTTTATTGGTTTTTTAATAACGTGCTTGTACATGTAATAAACAAAATACAATTTATTCTTTTATAATGCTATGGTTTTTTATAATGTTCTTCCCTCTCCAAATATTGTGATGAAAATTATTTGGTAAGCTGTTGCCTAACAATCCTCTCAAATAATCAAGCGCATAAATGGCACTTTATCGAATATCAATCATCTTTTGTTACGGATCGATAGTTCTTAGTATGTGAGCAGCTAAGCGATTGATTAAAGCCATGTTTTTAAGCCCCAAAGCCTCTATCGCTTAATGAGCATCTTCTTTAAAACCACCCTGATGTAGACTATTTTCTATGAAATCCCCTGCGCTCGCATTCAGTTTGTAGATTCTTTAGCCCCCTGCATTTTTATAATAACAGCTCACATCTTCTACTTTAACCGCTATTATCCCTTCAGAACGCCTTTAATCATTGGCAGTAAATGCTCTTTCTTCTAATGGGTAAGCTACTCAATGCGTTGGCTTACACACCTAGCGAATTTCTATGCGACTATGATCTTTCTCATGAGTTTCCTCTTGAGTAATTCCCTCTCCTCTCTCTTAATTAGCTACTTTTGCTTATCTAAAAAAAGTTATACACTTTGGTTTTTAAGATAACTTTGAGTACTTTTAATTTCTATCCATAGCCAGCCTCCCTATTCAAAATCTCATCCATAGTCTCCCCAGTGGCTGTAAAGAGCATCCATCGATACAATCGCTCCATTTACACATTCATGTCCTCTAGCAAGGCAGGCAATGCTTGTGTTTCACTAGCTTTTTTTAAGCCATGAGCCATAGATAGCCTCTTTTTAATGGAGTAGGTGCCAAAAAAAATTATCAAGGCACCCTGTTTTGCCCTGAAAAAGATTAGCACGACGTTTTGCTTTAAATATTTAACCATTATAGTTTGTGGCTCTATTTAGGGTCTGTGCCAGCCTCCGATTTATTCCGCCCAGTAGAAAAGTATTTTTGCTGGATAAATTTAAGGGAGATCCTTATGATTAGAGTACGATAAATTTTCTAAAGCCATTAAGGTTGAAATGCATCTGCCAGAAGTTTTTGTGGGCTTAGGAGGCAATGTGGGAGATAGCTATGCAATTTTATCCCATGCTATAGAAAAAATGGCTGCTCTTTCTAGCATTTACGATTTAGAGGTTTCTCGCTTTTATTGTACAACACCTGTAAGCTCTATCTCTCAAAGATTTTATATCAATGCTGTTTGTCGCTTTAAAACAACTTTTTTACCTCAAGAACTGTTAAGACAATTGCAATCTATTGAGATAAGCTTAGGCAAGCAAGTAAAGCCTAAAGAAGCCCCCCGAAGAGTGGACTTAGATATTTTATTTTATGGAAGGGAAATAGTGAATGAACCCGGTCTACAAATTCCTCATCCTTATTGGCATGAAAGACTTTTTGTTATAGCCCCTCTAGCTGACCTGGTCACTCACTTATTTGTTCCTCAACCGGGCCATTCTAAATCTTTAGAGCCCTTTAATGTAAGGAAATACCTTCAAGAATTTCCCAATATTCATCAAGAAACTGTTACCCCACTTGCAGAAATTTCAAGGAAAAACTTATGCAGACTGTACCCTTTAGAAAATTTTCCATCGGTAAAGGACAACCCTTAGCTATTTTGTCAGGCCCATGCGTCATTGAAAGCGAAGAGCATTGCTTAGCAACGGCAGAAGCGCTTAAAAATTTATTCTCTAAGCACAATATTAATCTTATCTATAAGTCCAGCTATGATAAAGCCAACCGCTCTTCCTACCAATCTTTCCGCGGACCTGGATTGGAAGAAGGTTTACGCATTTTGGAAAAAGTGAAAAAAGAACTCGATTTGCCCATTGTGACCGATGTGCATTCTCCCCAAGAAGCGCAGGCAGCAGGTCAGGTTTGTGATCTAATTCAGATTCCTGCTTTTTTGTGTAGGCAAACCGATCTTATTAATGCAGCTGCCCAAACAGGAATTCCTGTTACTGTAAAAAAAGGACAGTTTATGGCTCCTTGGGATATGCTTAATGTGGTAGAAAAATTCCGTGCTGCTGGCAATGAAAATATTATCTTAACTGAGCGCGGAGCGACATTTGGCTATAACAATCTAGTCTGTGATATGCGAGCGATCCCTATCATGCAGGGATTTGGTGTGCCTGTGTGTTTTGACGCTACGCATGCTGTACAATTGCCTGGAGGGCTAGGAAATAAATCAGGGGGACAAAGGGAGTTTATTCCTATCTTAGCCAAAGCCGCTATCAGTGCGGGGGCTAATTGCTTGTTTATGGAATCTCATCCTCATCCCGCGGAAGCAAAAAGCGATGCTTCTTCTGTTTTAGATTTCAAAGATTTACCTGCTTTGTTAACTATACTAGAGAAATTATATGATTTGATCCAGGGCCACTAACTCTTATTTCTTAAGCATGCTAAAAAAAGCTTTTAAAGCTTATATCAATTAAAAATATTCAGGTCATGGTCAAAAAACATTCTTTTTCTCCTTTTGCATTCTCCCCTAAATGTCAGCGTGTCTCTTTGCTTTCTCCTCAGTTTGCGCTGATAATTTTGCTTTTGATAGCCTTATTAAGCGGAATAGTTTGGCAAATAGGGCAGGTGAATGAAAAAGATGAGCTAGAATATCGTAAACTGCTTGCCGCATCTCAATCCTCTAAGTCTGCCATGCAGCTAAATTCTTATACAGCACGCCAAGAAAGAGAAGGTGTTCAAAAGGATATCTATTTTTACAAAAGAGGCGAACGTTTGCACATGCGTTTAATAGCGGATGCGGCTCAGCTGCTTTTAAAGCAGCAAGATTCTCATCCTCAGGTAGTAGAACATCTGCAAAATGTTAAATGCTTGATGCAAGAAGAACTTTATTACCTTCTTCCTGATGGGCGAGAAGCTGTTTTACAACCTGATGGGCAATTACGTCTACGTTCCGCTCATGCCGCCCCTCTTGCCTCTTCCTGGTCTCCAGAGAGTAGGTTGGAATTGCGTCCTATGCAACTTTTACGCTTTATAGAGGCAGAGACAGCCGAGTATCATTATAAAAAAGATCTTTTAGTGGCTAATAAAGTAAAAATGAAACGGTATGCGATATCCGGTCATCAACTGAAAGAAGTAGTCGAACAGGAAAAAATTTTAATGCAAGGGACAGCAGACAAAGTCGAATTTTCTTTGAAGGGCGAGGAAGAAGCTTTTCATTTAAAGGCCTATCATTTTAAAGCTAAACTTTTTGGTCCAGACGGTAGGATTTTATGAGAAAATACCTCTTCTTATCTTGTGTCCTTTTCAATTGTCTGCTTGCTGAAGAATCAACACCTTTGAGTGTTGAAGCAGAAAATATGCATTACAAGGGAGAATTAGTTCATCTAAGCGGCAAAGTGTTCCTTGAGCATGAATTAGGAAAGGTGAGGGCTCAAGAAATAATTATTTTTCCAGCAAAAGAGACTAAGAAAAGGAGCCTTTCTCACCTTAAAATGGTCCAAGGCGCTGAAATTGCCTTGCAAGATGGTGGGCAGATGAGCTGCTCGGAAGCAGAAATAGACGCTCAAAACTTGGTAGGAAAATTTTTGAATGGCCCTAACCATGAATATGTTGTCTATAAAGAAAACATTCAAGAAAAAGCTTCCCTTCTTACTAAACCTCTAGAAATTAAAAGCCATCAACTGACCATCTATCTGCAACGGCAGGAACAAGAGGGGAAATCTTCTCTTGCTATAAGTGAAATTTCCGCCTCTCCTAACGTTACTATCAATTACAATCATGAAATTTTCGCACAAGCTGATCATGGAACCTATAAAAGAACAAAGTCACCCTTTGTTCTAGATAAGCAAAACACTTTGCAAACTAAGAGGGTGGGGATCTTATCTTTGCAAGCCAATACATCCTCGGGAATGTGTCGCCTAAGTAATCCTAAAGGAGATTTTATCGATGCTCAAAAAATTGACTGGGATGTTTTTAGGCGGCAATTAGAGTTTGATAAACCTAGCGGCTCTCTTTATACAGGCACAGTTAATGAGCCTGCCCATAGAATAAATTTCTCCTGTGCAACAATGAGCTGGGATGAGCAACAAGATATTCTTACTTTATATCAGCAAATTGAAATTGATTATTTAGGTTTAGGCAAATTGACAACCCCTGAAAAAGTTTATATATCCAGACACTCAATCGATGCAAGCAAGCAAGTAAGCTTGATTGAATGTAGAGGTCTTTCGGTTTTAAAATACCAAGACAAGACAAAAAGTCTAGATTATACTCTTTCTACTTATCATAAGCTTATAGTGGATCGAAAGTTAAGACAGGCTCATCTGGAAAGTCCACGTGATGCTAATGGCCAAGTTATGAAGGGCCAGCAGGTGCATCTTACAGGCTCTATGGGTGAGATATATGCTGATGAAGTTTTTATTTATTATGATGAAATTGCTCAGCAGCTAAAGCCAGTGAAATTATTTCTTAAGGGTAGCGTTTGGTTGCTTAAGCGCAAGGCTAATGACAAAGAAAAGCAAGAGCAATTTTCCCATCTAGCCATCTCTGATCGCTTAGAATATAATATAGAGACCCAAGAAATGTTGTTTTTATCAGATTATGGAAAGCGTGTGCTTTTTCTTGATGGATCTAATCATTTGCAGATTAGTGCCCCTTCTGTAAAAGTATTAAAAGATCCTCATACGAAAAAAGATAGGGTGCAAGGAATAGGCGATGTGCGTTTTAATTTTATAGAGAAGGAATGCAAGATGTTGCAAGAACGGTTTCCAACTTTTGAAGCAAAAATAGGTATAGGTAGCTAGATCATGCATAATAACGAGCATAACATATGTTTGGAGGTTCAGGATCTTCAGAAAAGCTATAATGGACGTAAGGTCGTTAATGGCCTATCTTTCTACGTTAAAAAAGGAGAAATCGTGGGACTTGTAGGTCCTAATGGAGCAGGTAAGACCACGGCTTTTTATATGACGGTAGGGCTTATTCGCCCTGATGCAGGTAGTGTATCCTTCAATCAATATGATGTCACCCGTTCTGCTATGCATATGCGCGCACGTATGGGAATGGGCTATCTAGCTCAGGAGCCTTCTGTTTTTCGTTACCTAACTGTTGAAGAAAACATTATGTGTATTTTAGAGTGCTTGCCCTTAACTAAAGCAGAGCGTAAATTACGCTTAGAAAAGTTGTTACAAGAACTTCATCTTGAGCCTTTAGCCAAGAAAAAAGCTATAGCGCTCTCAGGAGGGGAAAGACGTCGCTTAGAAATTACTAGAGCTCTTGTGACCGATCCTACCCTTTTAATGCTCGATGAGCCTTTTGCGAATATTGATCCTCTATCGGTTCACGAGGTCAAGCAGATGATTTCACATTTGGCGCAGAAAAATATCAGCATTTTAATTACAGACCATAATGCACGAGAGATTTTTTCTATTGTCGATCGTAGTTATCTAGTGAGCGAGGGAAAAGTCATCCTATCCGGAACAGTCGATACTTTAGTTAATGATCAGCAGGCTCGTCGTACCTACCTTGGAGAGGATTTTAAATTATAAAAGATCGATAGAACTACTAGGCATTAAATTTTAAAAAAGGGCAGCAGAGAAAAAGGATAAAACGCCAGGTTTGACCCCTCTATCTCCACTTTTAATTTTTTGCCCTTTTTGTAAAAGTCTACAAATGCTTACTTAATAGGATTGACAATCTCTTCGGGTTTAAAAAAGAAAGCAATCTCTAGTTTAGCATTTTCTACTGAATCTGAGCCATGTACAGTATTTTCTGTGACGGATCTAGAAAAATCTGCACGAATAGTAGAAGCAGCAGCTTTAGAAGGATCGGTGGCACCCATTAATTGACGATTTTTAGCTATAGCATCTTCGCCTTCTAGTACCATCACCATGACAGGCCCTGAGCTCATCATGTTAATAAGATCTTTGTAAAAGGGGCGATCTTTATGGACTGCATAAAATTGACCCGCTTGCTCGGCAGTCAAATGGAGCATTTTTGCAGCTGAAATTTGTAAGCCATTTTTCTCAAAACGTGCAATAATTTCACCTACATGTTTGTTCGCGATGCCATCAGGCTTTATCATAGATAAAGTTTGTTGAGGAGAAGTATCGCCAGCAGCAGCCATTAGCGAAAAAGGAGCTAAACAAGCAAATAGAAAAAATAGGGTAGTCCTTAACATAGTAAATATCCTTATTGTTTTAACGGGTATGAGGGCAGATTTCCGTGCTTTTAAAGAAATAGTTAATTTCGGTTTGAGCATTTTCAGCAGAATCTGAACCATGTACGCAATTTTCATCAATAGAGTGTGCAAAATCTGCACGAATAGTGCCTGGAGAGGCTTTTTTAGGGTCAGTAGCTCCCATAATTTCTCGGTTTTTAAGGACGGCCTGGTTACCTTCTAATACTGTAATAAGTACAGGACCTGAAATCATGAAGCTGACAAGGTCTTTAAAAAAAGGACGTTCTTTATGAATAGCATAAAAACCCTCGGCTTCCTGCTGGCTTAGATGTTTCATTTTAGCAGCCACAATCTTTAACCCATTTTTTTCAAAGCGAGCAATGATTTCACCTATCTGATTTTTACCTACAGCATCTGGTTTAATGATGGAGAGTGTGCGTTCTTGTGATGTCATTCTTCTTTATTTCCTCCTTTAAAGGTTATTAAATAAAAGGTAGTATAGCAAACTTGAAAAAAATACACACTATTAAACCATTTTGAGGCTCAAAAAAATGATGGATTTTAAACAAAAACTCTATACTTATGCACAGTTACTGATAGAACATGGCTTAAATGTACAAAAAGGGCAGATTGTTAACATTACAGCAGAAATTTGCCATCGTGAGCTTACCCATCTGCTTTGCCAAATAGCTTATCGCCGAGGAGCCAAGCATGTGAATGTAGATTTTATTGAGCCCCGTTTAATACGAACTCGCCTCTTAGATTCGATAGAAGACCATGATTTAGCGTATGTGCCTCACTATCTTAGTCAAAAATATGAAGAATTTGTAAAAGAAGGAGCTGCTGTCTTACGATTGATTGGTAGTGAACTTCCCGATAACCTTACAGATTTAAATCCTCAAAAAATTAACACTCTTTCCAATAGTAATTTTAAAGCTCTTAAAAAATATTATACTGAGGGTGTAAGTAAATCGAAAGTTCAGTGGACAGTTGCAGCAGCAGCTACCCCGCGGTGGGGAAAAAAAGTTTTTCCTGAACTTGAGGAGGCAAAAGCTTGTGAAGCATTATGGGAGCAGATTTTCAAAATTTGCCGGGCTGATCAACCTAACTGCCTTGAATTATGGAAAAAACATAATAGTGTCTTGCAAGCACGTGCCAAGCACCTGACTAAAATGAAAATTCGCGAATTGCATTTTACAGGCCCGGATACCGATTTAAAGGTTTTTTTAAGCCCTCAAGCTCTTTTTGTGGGAGGGGGAAGCCAAGGACCTCGAGGGGAATTTGAGCCTAATATTCCCACAGAAGAGTGCTTCACTACTCCTGATTATCGTTTAACCACCGGTAAAGTAAAAGTTACGCGTCCTGTACTTGTGAATGGTAAAATAGTTAAAGATTTGCATTTGGAATTTAAAGAAGGAAAACTTGTTCATTTTGAGGCTAGTGAAGGGGAAGAAAACTTTGCAAGATATATCGATAACGATGCAGGTTCTCGCTTTTTGGGTGAGGTGGCTTTAGTAGGGACAGACTCTCCGATATTCCAAACTGGTAAGATATTTGAAGAGATTTTGTATGATGAAAATGCCGCCTGCCATATTGCCGTGGGTTTTGCGTATAGTATGTGTATAGATGGAGGCCCTTTAATGTCGCCTGACCAGCTTGCAGATATAGGATGTAATGTAAGTACCGTACATGTCGACATGATGATCTCGGATGAGCATGTAGATGTGGAGGCAACTACTTATGAAGGTAAAAAGGTTAAGTTGATTTGTAAAGGGCAATGGATGCAAGGGTTGTAAATGGGTAGCCGCAAGTCCAAATTAAGAGAGGGAATAGCAAAAATTCATGCTTGGCATTTGATAGAAAAGGTTTAAAAATTTTCCATTAAGTTATCTTTTATAAGATATAAAACTTAGCAAGAAAAATAACAAAAAGGGATAGGCTAGTAAAACTTTAAATAGAAATTTTACTCTCATCTTTTTTAGCGGCTTTAGCCTTCTTACCTTACAAAGCTTTTATACATGGATGCAGAGAAAATGCAGGTGGCTTATTCTTTATGGATTAAGAGAAGGAAGTTTATCCTGAATGTTTTTTTTACTAGGGCCTTGCAGCTTGTGGATTTCATTCTCTTCGCTAAATTTTTGCTTTTTCGCAAATAGGGCCCTGTTTTCCAACAGCATTTATTTATAATTTTAGCAGCAACTCTGTTTTTAAGCTTTTTTAAAAGTTTTCTAGGTAGAAAGTTTACTAGGTGACTTATAATAAATTTCTGCTAAAGCATTAGAATAACATAGTTAGATTTTTTCATTACTTAGATGAAAAAATAATTAGTTTTCTCAATACAAGGTTTTTCTTTCTTGAAAGTAATATTTTTATCCTTTATCCTTATGTTTTAAAATAACTATTAGGTTTAAGTTTAGTAATCAATATTTTTAAAAGATTGAGGGAATAGGATATGGTAGTGAATATAAATATGACAGCATTTACCGATGCCGCAGGGCAAACTTCCAATGTGCTCAATACAGGGGATATTACTTCAGTAATCAGCCATATTGACGCCTCTAACGCTACTCTTACAAATAAATTCATCGCTTGTATGCAATGTCTTTCTCAAACGCTTAATAGTGATGGGCCTTTTCAAGGAAAGTGTGAAAGCTATTTAAAGGAAAAAATTTTTGATCTAGCTAAGAAAAAACCTGCCGAGGCGCAAGAGGCCATCAATGATAGTACGATTAGATATGATGAGAAGCTTTCTTCTACAATTAAAAAAGTGAAGTATTTATCAGCTGGCGTCTGGGGGCTCCCTGGGGGCAACTATGTGAGGAAACTTGGTCATCATATCTTTGAGACCTATGGGAATAATAGGAATTTGGGTACTACCTACCTTTTAGCAGGTGCAACTGTTACCTTTACTCGAGGTGTATCTTCCATATTTGCTTTAAATGCTACCGATGGCGGGCAAGGAGCTGGCAGCGCTGATATGTTCATAGGAGCAAGCCTTATGGCTTTTCCTCTATTAAACTCTATTATTAAAGCGAGGGGCGACGAACCTTAAAACTTTTGATAGACTGCCTTTACAAAAAAGAATATGATAGTTTTAAGTCCAGCGTGTAATGAAGGAGCAAATTTCTAGTTTTTTAGCTAAAAAGAGTAGAGTTTTGCTCTAATATTTTTATTCATTAACCTATAAAAAAGAGAGGAAATAATGAATTATATTTTTAGTTTGTTTACTTCATGTGGAGCCCCCTCCTATCAAGAATATGAGATTTTAGAAAAAAAAGATGAAGATAGAGGAATAGAAGAGTTGCGTCAGTGGATAGAGACTCACCCTGTTAATTCTTCCATTAAAATGTTAGAAAGCGCCAAAAAACTTGATAAGTATACGAACGAATTGATGAAAAGCTTAAAAGAAGTACCTTTGACTACTTCTAACGTTGACCTATTGAAAGATCATTTGGTTCTTCTTGCTAAGCAAAATGACAGTGTAAGACGAAGATTAATAGACAAAATTTCTAATCTTAAAGGCGAAAAATCTCTCCTCGAAGATTTGCAAGTTAAATTGATTTTTACATGTGCTCATTAAAAATGTTAAAGAAGGAAGTGTGCTTTTATTATACCGGCCCATGTCTAAGCAATAATTTAAACGGGCAATTTTTTATTAAGAGATGAAAAATCTCTTCTTCCCGGCTTTTTTTAAAATCTTCCTATTTTCCTACTTATCGTCTCTTTCCTATTTCCTTCTCTAAAATTTTTTCATTAGTATGCAGGACGAGCGGGGTTCAAGAGGTGAGAGCGAAACGCCCCCTGCTAAAGGGGGCAATGCCTATCAACACCATCCTTATGCTTTTTTCCAACCTTTAATTTTTAGCTTACCAAGATTAAAATTCCTGCTTAAGCCGAATAAAATGTTAGAACAAAGCTTTGGCTAGTTGAACCACAAGGCGTGGTTCCTGTAATGGTCACGGTAAATATAGGTCCCGATCCTATTGAACTTCCTGTGATTACCCCTGTTGTGGGATTAATGGATGAGCCAGGAGGTAGTCCTGTAGCCGTAAAGGTGAAGGGCTCACCGTTTGGACTAAAAAAATGTCCTGTGACTTGATTTAAGGTATAGGGCTGACCAACAAGCGAGGCCACATTTACTGGATTCTCCAGGGGGGTAGAGGTAGGCGGAACACAAGGAAAGTCAATGGTAAAAGATTGGCTTACGCTTGCACAAGCATCACTAGCTGTAGCCGTGATGACAATGTTGTATATCTGATTGTCTTGCAAACCTATCCCTGAGATGAGTCCGGTTGTTGGATTAATACTTGCTCCTGCCGGTAATCCGGAGGCACTAAACGTTAAAGCTCCTCCACTGGGATTGCTAAAGTAAGGGCTGATATCGAAGCTATAGGGCTCATTACCTAAAAAGCTAAAATTAGGAATAGGAGAATAATTCAATTCATGGCAGGAGGGAGGCACAATCATTTTCTTTCTTTTTTCTTCCGCAATCGCTAGCACTTCAGGCATATAAACCGCAGGTGCACTCACCCAGCCTGCTAAAGCAGGGTCACAATAGCAGGGGTTGCAGGCATTGTTATCCATCTGTTTTTGCGTTCCAAAAGCGTAGGTAAGCTCGATACCTGCAGTGGTAAGGTTGGGAAGGTGAGATTTTCCTCGCGTATGTGCACCAAATAATCCTATAGTCAATCCTGTCCATTCAGGCTGAGACCAGCTTAAACGTACTTTTCCATAATTATAAGGGCGTTTAAATTGGGCTAAGAGATCAAGAAGAAAATGAGAAGCAATTTGTTGTTGATAGCCAAAGCTTGCCCCTAAGCCAGATAGATGTTTTCTAGATTTATATTTTCGACGGTAGCTTACGCTATCAAAATCTGCATCTACCTGAAAGCGGCTGGAATACCAAGGGGTTATGGTTATCCCTAGGGAGCCTCCATAGCTGCTAGAGCCAGCAATACGGCGCCAGTAAAGAAAATCTTTACATCTCTTAGGCTTTAAATTGTGAGACGCGGCGTAAGAGTAATAGGCTGTAGCCTCCACCTTATTGAAAAACTGATGATAAAAATCATGCTGATATTTAGCTCCAAGAGCATACTGATGCATCCAACGTTCTTTTTTCCCGGTGGAAAAACGATAGCCTAATCTTTGTGTTAAATATTCAGCTGAAAGCTTGAATCGATCTTCATGGCTGTAGAGCCAACCTACTGTTCCATTGGCACGATAATTCCTCCTGCCTACTTCCCCAAAAAAAGCTATAGCTGTTTCATCGGTGGCAGGGCGAGGCGCCAAGGCTAATTTAAAAGTAGGAATCAAGGCGTTGTGGGTCCTTCCTCTAGCATGGTCACAGCTTTGGCTGTACAAATGGCTAAAAGATGCCATGATTACAAGCAAAAACATTAAAATTTTTTTCATTTTTTTTTACCCCTTATTTTTTTGAAATTTTCCTTTTAGAATATTTTTGCTTTTGGCGTCAAAGTTTTTTCTTAATAAAAGTTTAATTAACGCGAGTTATCGGATAAGAAAACACTCTAAGCCTGCTTCAATTCTACCTAAACTGTAAGCCAACTCATTAAACATTTTGCCAAAAATATTTTTAGATAGATCAGAGACAGGGGCTTGGGCCTCCACATTTCCTTGTGTTAACATAGAAGCAAGAATTTCTCCTTTATCATTAATAATTAAATGTAGTTTGAATCCATAAAAGTACCTGCTAGAGGCTTTTCCTCTTTTGGCTATTTTTTTAAAAACTTGGAAGGGAGTGGATGCGAAGATTATGGCACACTGCCAATAGAGTAGAAGAATCAATAAATGAAATGCCTGTACACTCTCTTTAAGCAAGCTTGTGAATAAACAAAAAGGACAAATAAGCATGTTTTCATTAAAGTGAGGAACTTATGGTAGGAAAGAATATGAGGAAAACATCTCTTCAGCGAGGGAATGACCTGTCGCATAGAGTAATCTTTAAACGTTCTATAGCCACTTTTATGAAAAATGATGACAAGAGTCATCGTTTCACTTAATGATCATTTTGGCCTTCTACTTTTTTCATTGCTTTTTCAATGAGTGGTTTTTAAATGGATTTCAACCCATATTGTATGTCATTCCACCTCCAATTGCTTCCAAAAAATCATCTACATCGCAAAAAATGGAGATTAATAAGTAGATATCTTTTTCAACCATTTTGACCTTCCAGCTTTAAGTTTTTTAGTACAAAATACTTTTGCAACATGTGAAGGCCTTTTTTCAACTATTTCCTTATCTGATAACTCGCGTTAATTAAAGAGGTAGGATGGATAGGCAGCGCCTGGTGCCAAAAGTCATACCCACAAAAATATTGCCAGTAAGCGTTTCCTACCCATCGATACACCTCATTTTCATCAGAAATCTCCTCGAAGTGTGGCAAGATAAGGGAGCCCTGCAACTAATCTTACAGGCCTAGCTGGTTGGCTTATTTTTGTACAAACAGCTTATCAAATTCTTCCTCTAGCTGCTTCCATACAATCAACTTAAGATAATTTTAATAAGAGAATGATTTTGATTGAGTTCGCCGCTAAAGCAGAATTTAAAAAGGTAGCCCTATTAGTCATCTAACTTGTTTGGTTTCACAGTAAGCTTTGCAAGAAATTAAGTGCTTTGTAATGAGTGACTTGTAAAGAAAATATAGCATTAAAAAAAATGCTCCTAAAGTCTTTCCTTAGCGCAAAATGCTCTAAATCATGTTGGACTATAGAGTAGGAGATAGTGCTCTATATACGCTAACTCCCTTGCAAGCTTTTAAAAGAGAACAAAGCTTATTTGTCACGCCTGTTCCCATGCAAACCAAGGAGGCCAAAGAACTCATATTTGAAGTGCCTTACGACAAATCTGTAGAGATAGTAGAAGGCTATCGAGCTTTTGAGAGTACCTCTTGCTATGCAGGCGTTGAACAAAGATGGGTAGTTATCTTCAGCCAAGTGACCTGTTAAAAAGAATGCCCTACTTTAGCCAAGCATTACCTTAAGGACAGTGAAAAAGAAGCCAAAGCCTTTATTAAGCCCATGCAGCAAGAGTTTTCATGTCCAAGCGATACTAAACGCCAATTAGATAAGTATGTAAAAAAATTAAATATATACGGGTTATAAAATCTTAAGTGATAGCAATTCAAAAGCATACTACGTCTAGTCGGCCCAAACCTGAGCAAAAACCTTCTACATCTAGCTATCGCCTACAAGGCATAGTAGATTGCTCTTTGCTTAACAAGTTAGCTGATACCCACCCTGATGATAAGGATACAAATTCGTTTGACTTGCTTATTCAATTTTTATATTTTGTCTTTAAAAAATAAAAATAATAAAAGGTCATCCCTACCCAAGGAAATAAAATGCATCCTATCTCTTCGGCCTCTATTGAAAGCTTGCCCAATGAATTGTTACTCCCTATCTTAGAGGCTTGCGTAGTTCCTTCCTTATTTGGCGTCTGTAAAAGATGGCATCATCTGCTGGCTACTGAAGTCATGCCCCCTCTTTATAAGCAAATA
>NZ_JSDQ01000031.1:0-1428 GCF_000813665.1 Neochlamydia sp. EPS4
GGAAATGTTAAGGAGCAGGCTCTTATTGTAGATAGGATTTATAAGCTAGAAGAAAAGCTTACTGAAGCAGCAAAGGTAAATGCAATCTTTAAGCAAATCTTTACTTTAGCCAAGTCTCTTTCAACTTTAGAATTTAAATGGAAAACAGAAGAAAAAAGAGGCTTAACGCTGGCTAATTACTCTTCTTATCTCTTAAATATTAATCGTCTTTTGCTTTGGAAAAAACTTCCTGGTGGGGAAGAATATTTGAGCCGAGAAGAAATTAAGCACTTGCCTGTAGAAAAAAAAGGGGAGCTTCTTAGAGGTTGGATTGAAGAAAATTGTAAAGACTTAACTTTTTTAAATTTATCTAAAGCAGGTTTGACTTATTTACCCCCAGAAATAGGCCAGTTATCTCAGCTGAAAAGGCTTGACCTAAATCAAAACAAGCTCACCAGTCTGCCTGGAGAAATCGGGCAGCTGTCTCAGCTGCGAACGTTTTATTTAAACCAAAACCAGCTCACCAGCCTTCCTAGAGAAATCGGGCAATTGTCTCAGCTGCAAACGCTTTACTTAACTCAAAACCAGCTCACCGCTCTGCCTGTAGAAATAGGTCAATTGTCTCAGCTACAATGGCTTTACTTAAATCAGAACCAGCTCACCAGCCTGCCTGCAGAAATCTGTCAATTGTCTCAGCTGCAATCGCTTGAATTAAATCAAAACCAGCTCACCAGTCTTCCTGTAGAAATAGGTCAATTGTCTCAGCTACAATGGCTTTACTTAAATCAGAACCAGCTCACCAGCCTGCCTGCAGAAATCGGGCAGCTGTCTGAGCTGACACGGCTTTTCTTAACTCAAAACCAGCTTACCAGCCTTCCTGCAGAAACAGGTCAATTGCCTCAGCTGCAATATCTTTTCTTAAATCAAAACCAACTTACCAGTCTACCTGCAGAAATCGGGCAGCTGTCTGAGCTGCAATATCTTCACTTAAATCAAAGCCAGCTAACCAGTCTTCCTGCAGAAATAGGTCAATTGTCTCAGCTACAATCGCTTGAATTAAATCAAAACCAGCTCACCGCTCTGCCTGCAGAAATCGGGGGGCTGTCTAAGCTACGATGGCTTAAATTGAATCAAAACCAGCTCACCAGTCTTCCTGCAGAAATCGGGCGGTTGTCTCGGCTACAAGAGCTTGATTTAAACCAAAACCAGCTCACCAGTCTGCCTATAGAAATCGAGCAGCTGTCTAATCTGGATGAGCTTGAATTAGCGGAAAATCCTTTGAAAGATATCGCCGAAAAAATAAGGCAGCGTTTTCAATTGTAGAATGGTTGTAAGTACTTTTTAATGTGGGGTGAGCTAAAATGAAATAAGAAACTTTTAGCCATCTTATCTTTAAACAAGTCATCCGCTTTCCTTCCCGCAACTAAGTAACTAAAGCTAACCCACACA
>NZ_JSDQ01000032.1:0-2290 GCF_000813665.1 Neochlamydia sp. EPS4
CTTTACTTAAATCAAAACCAGCTCACCAGCCTGCCTGTAGAAATCGGGCGGCTGTCTCAGCTGCAATATCTTTACTTAAATCAAAACCAGCTCACCGCTCTTCCTGTAGAAATCGGGCGGCTGTCTCAACTACGAAGGCTTGAATTAAATCACAACCAGCTCACCGCTCTGCCTGCAGATATCGGGCAATTGACTCAGCTGCAAACGCTTGAATTAGATCAAAACCAGCTCACCGCTCTGCCTACAGAAATAGGTCAATTGTCTCAGCTGCAAGGGCTTTACTTAAATCAAAACCAGCTCACCAACCTACCTGAAGAAATCGGGCAATTGTCTCAGCTGTACCAGCTTTACTTAAATCAAAACCAGCTCACTAGTCTGCCTATAGAAATTGGGCAGCTGCCTCCGCTGCTACAGCTTGAATTAGCGGAAAATCCTTTGAAAGATATTGCAGAACAGATAAGGCAGCGTTTTCGATTGCGTATTGACTCTAAGTAATTTCTAAAATGGGGTGAGTTAAAATAAAAAAACTTTTAGCCATCTTATCTTTAAACAAGTCATCCGCTTTCCTTCCCGCAACTAAGCAAGCTTAAGCTAACCTACACATTTATAATGGCAAGAAGTTTCTCTCTTTTTCTGCAGATTGCTAGGCTGGGAGAACAACCTTTCTTGATAGGAAGAAGCTAGGCGTATTGTATTCCATCATGCGGTAGAAGAATTAAAACATTGCGCCAAAAAGAGCCGTTTTTCTCAAATAAAGCAAAGAATCAATCTCATTCTTTTAGCCAAATCAAAATTGCCGCGTCACTTAATCGCCAAAACCTGCGGCTGCTTCTAAATGCTTGGAAGGCCTCCAACCTTTCCTTGAATCTATCTGAAAAAAAAGCGAGGTAGATTATCTGTGAGTTTTTTTTCATTAATAAGGATACGAATTCGTTTGACTTGCTTTTTCAATTTCTTTATGTTTTTAAATAAAAGTGCTAAAAAGTTATCCTTACCCAAGGAAATAAAATGCATCCTATCTCATCGATATCTATTGAAAGCTTGCCCAATGAATTGCTGCTCCCTATCTTAGAGGCTTGTGCAGTTCCTTCCTTATTTAGCGTCTGTAAAAGATGGCATCATCTGCTGGCTAC
Source organism: Neochlamydia sp. EPS4 (assembly GCF_000813665.1). NCBI lineage: Bacteria > Pseudomonadati > Chlamydiota > Chlamydiia > Parachlamydiales > Parachlamydiaceae > Neochlamydia > Neochlamydia sp. EPS4. The sequence continues at coordinate 1,134 of NZ_JSDQ01000032.1, forward strand.
TGAAGTCATGCCCCCTCTTTATAAGCAAATAGGTAAAGTGCATGCTCCTTGTAGAGATGTTAAGGAGCAGGCTCTTATTGTAGATAAAATTTATAAGCTAGAAGAAAAGCTTTCTGAAGCAGCAAAGGTAAATGCAATCTTTAGGCAAATCTTTACTTTAGCTAAATCCCTTGCTCCTGCGGAGCTAGAATTTAAATGGAAAACCCAGGAAAAAAGGTATTTTACTCTGGCTAACTATGCCTCTTATCTTATAGATATTAATCGTCTGTTAATGTGGAAAGCACTGCCTGGTGGAGCGGAATACTTAAGTCAAGAAAAAATCAAGTATTTACCTTTAGAAAAACAAGGGGAGCTTCTTAGAGATTGGATTGAAGAAAATTGTAAAAACATCACGATGTTAGATTTATCTAAAAAAGGCTTGACTTATTTACCCCCAGAAATTGGGCAGCTGTCTGATCTGCAAACCCTTTCCTTAAACCAAAACCAGCTCACCAGTCTGCCTACAGAAATTGGGCAGCTGTCTCAGCTGCAAAAGCTTTACTTAAGCCAAAACCAGCTCACCAGCCTGCCTACAGAAATTGGGCAGCTGTCTAAGCTGCAATATCTTCTTTTAGACCAAAACCAGCTCACCGCTCTGCCTACAGAAATCGGGCAATTGTCTCAGCTGGAATGGCTTGAATCAAGCCAAAACCAGCTCACCGCTCTGCCTGCAGAAATTGGGCAGCTGTCTCAGCTACAATTGCTTTACTTAAATCAAAACCAGCTCGCCAGTCTGCCTACAGAAACAGGTCAATTGTCTCAGCTGAAAGGGCTTTTCTTAAATCAAAACCAGCTCGCCAGCCTGCCTGCAGAAATCGGACAGCTGTCTAATCTGGTACAGCTTTACTTAAATCAAAACCAGCTCACCGCTCTGCCTATAGAAATCGGGCAGTTGTCTAAGCTGCAATGGCTTGATTTAAGCCAAAACCAGCTCACCGCTCTGCCTGCAGAAATAGGTCAATTGCCTCAGCTTACCCAGCTTGAATTAGCGAAAAATCCTTTGAAAGATATTGTAGAAAAAAATAAGGCAGCGTTTTCAATTGTAGAATGGCTTAAGTACTTTTTAAATTGGGGTGGGCTAAAATGAAATAAAAACTTTTAGCCATCTTATCTTTAAA
>NZ_JSDQ01000033.1:0-3039 GCF_000813665.1 Neochlamydia sp. EPS4
TAAGTCATCCGCTTTCCTTCCCGCAACTAAGTAACTAAAGCTAACCCACACATTTATAATGGCAAGAAGTTTTTCTCTTTTTCTGCAGATTGCTAGGCTGGGAGGGCAACTTTTCTTGACAGGAAGAAACTGGTGGATTGTATTCCATCATTCGTTAGAAGAATTAAAACAAGGCACCAAAAAGAGCCGTTTTATCTCAAATACAAAGAATCAATTTCATTTTTTTAGCCAAACTGAAATTGCCGCATCACTTAATCCCCAAAACCTGTGGCTGCTCCTAAATGCTTAGAAGGTCTACTCCCTTTCCGTGAATCTATCTGAAATAAAAGCGTGGTAGATCATTTGTGAGTGGTTATTCATAGATAAGGATACGAATTCGTTTGACTTGCTTTTTTAATTTTTTATATTGTCTTTAAAAAATAAAAATGCTTAAAAAGTTATCCCTACCTAAGGAAATAAAATGCATCCTATCTCATCGACATCTATTGAAAGCTTGCCCAATGAATTGCTACTCCCTATCTTAGAGGCTTGCGCAGTTCCTTCCTTATTTAGCGTCTGTAAAAGATGGCATCATCTGCTGGCTACTGAAGTCATGCCCCCTCTTTATAAGCAAATAGGTAAAGTGCATGTTCCTCAAGGAAATGTTAAGGAGCAGGCTTTCATTGTAGATAGGATTTATAAGCTAAAAGAAAAGCTTTCTGAAACAGCAAAGGTAAATGCAATCTTCAGGCAAATCTTTACTTTAGCCAAGTCTCTTTCTCCTTTGGAATTTAAATGGAAAACAGAAGAAAAAAGAGGCTTAACGCTGGCTAATTACTCTTCTTATCTCTTAAATATTAATCGCCTTTTAGTTTGGAAAAAGCTTCCTGGTGGGGAAGAATACTTGAGCCGAGAAGAAATTAAGCACTTGCCTTTAGAAAAAAAAGGAGAGCTTTTTAGAGATTGGATTGAAGAAAATTGTAAAAACGTCACGTTTTTAGGTTTATCTGGAATAGGCTTAACTTATTTACCCCCAGAAATATGTCAGTTATCTAGGCTGCAATGGCTTAACTTAAATCAAAACCAGCTCACCAGCCTGCCTGCAGAAATCGGACAACTGTCTGAGCTGCGAGTGCTTTACTTAAATCAAAACCAGCTCATCAGCCTACCTGCAGAAATCTGTCAATTGTCTCTGCTGCAATATCTTTACTTAAATCAAAACCAACTCACCAGTCTGCCTGCAGAAATCGGACAGATGTCTCAGTTGCGATGGCTTGATTCAAGCCAAAACAAGCTCACCGCTCTGCCTGCAGAAATCGGGCAGCTGTCTGAGCTGCAAACGCTTGAATTAAATCAAAACCAACTTACCACTCTACCTGCAGAAATCGGGCAGCTGTCTAAGCTGCACACGCTTGAATCAGAGGAAAATCCTTTGAAAGATATTGCAGAACACATAAGGCCGCGTTTTCGATTGTAGAATGGTCGTAAGTACTTCTTAAATTGAGGTGAGCTAAAATGAAATAAAAAACTTTTAGCCATCTTATCTTTAAACAATTAATCCGCTTTTCTTCCAGCAACTAAACAAGCTTAAACTGACCTACATATTTATAACGACAAGAAGTTTCTCTCTTTTTCTGCAGGGTCCTAGGCTGGGAGAACAACTTTTCTGGACAGAAAGAAGCTAGGCGTATTGTATTCCATCATGCGGTAGAAGAATTAAGACAAGGCACCAAAAAGAGCCGTTTTTCTCAAATAAGGCAAAGAATCAATCTCATTCTTTTAGCCAAACCAAAATTGCCGCGTCACTTAATCGCCAAAAGCTGTGGCTGCTCCTAAATGCTTAGAAGGTCTCCACCCTTTCCTTGAATCTATCTGAAAAAAAGCGCGGGTAGATTTATCTATGAGTTGTTTTTCGTTGACAAGGATGCGAATTCGTTTGACTTGCTTTTTTAATTTTTTTATATTTCTTTAAAATAAAAATAATAAAAAGTTATCCCTACCGAAGGAAATAAAATGCATTCTATCTCATCGACATCTATTGAAAGCTTGCCCAATGAATTGCTGCTCCCTATCTTAGAGGCTTGCGTAGTTCCTTCCTTATTTAGCGTCTGTAAAAGATGGCATCATCTGCTGGCTACGGAAGTCATGCCCTCCCTTTATAGGCAAATAGGTAAAGTGCATGTTCCTCAAGGAGATGTTAACGAGCAGGCTTTTATTGTAGATAAAATTTATGAGTTGAAAGCTGAGATTCCTGCAGTAGCAAAAGTAAATGCAATTTTTAGGCAAATCTTTACTTTAGCCAAGTCTCTTTCAACTTTAGAATTTAAAGTACAAATAGAAGAAAAGAGGTATCTTACTCTGGCTAACTACTCTTTCTATCTTGTAAATATTAATCGCCTTTTACTTTGGAAAAAACTTCCTGGTGGGGAAGAATACTTGAGTCGAGAAGAAATTAAGCACTTGCCTCTAGAAAAAAAAGGAGAGCTTCTTAGAGATTGGATTGAAGAAAATTGTAAAAACATTATGGCTTTAGATTTATATAAAGCAGGCTTGATTTACTTACCTCCAGAAATAGGCCAGTTATCTAAGCTGCAAGAGCTTAACTTAAGCCAAAACCAGCTCACCAGCCTGCCTGCAGAAATAGGCCAATTGTCCAAGCTGCAAACGCTTAAATTAAATCAAAACCAGCTTACCGCCCTGCCTGTAGAAATCGGCCAATTGTCTCAGCTGCAATGGCTTAACTTAAGGCAAAACCAACTCACCAATCTGCCTGCAGAAATCGGGCAGCTGTCTAATCTGCTACAGCTTCACTTAGACCAAAACCAGCTCACCGCTCTGCCTGCAGAAATCGGGCAGCTGTCTAATCTGCTACAGCTTCACTTAGACCAAAACCAACTCACTAGTCTTCCTGCAGGAATCGCGCAGCTGTCTATGCTGACACGGCTTGAATTAAATCAAAATCAGCTCACCGCTCTGCCTACAGAAATCGGGCAATTGTCTCAGCTGCGATGGCTTAATTCAAGCCAAAACCAGCTCACCAGCCTGCCTGCAGAAATCGGG
>NZ_JSDQ01000034.1:0-5093 GCF_000813665.1 Neochlamydia sp. EPS4
CAGCTGTCTCAGCTGGGATATTTTTACTTAGATCAAAACCAGCTCACCAGTCTTCCTGCAGAAATAGGTCAATTGTCTCGGCTACAAGGGATTGAATTAAATCAAAACCGGCTCACCGCTCTGCCTGCAGAAATCGGGCGGTTGTCTAAGCTGCAAAGGCTTGAATTAAATCAAAACCAGCTCACCGCTCTGCCTACAGAAATCGAGCAGCTGTCTGAGCTGCAAAAGCTTTACTTAAATCAAAACCAGCTCACCGCTCTGCCTGCAGAAATAGGTCTATTGTCTCAGCTGCAAAGGCTTGAATTAAATCAAAACCAGCTCACCGCTCTGCCTGCAAAAATAGGACAGTTGTCCCGGCTGCAAGGGCTTTACTTAAATCAAAACCAGCTCACCGCTCTGCCTGCAGAAATCGGGCGGTTGTCTAAGCTGCAATGGCTTTACTTAAATCAAAACCAGCTCACCGCTCTGCCTACAGAAATCGGGCAGCTGTCTACGCTGGCATGCCTTGAATTAAATCAAAACCAGCTCACCAGCCTTCCTGCAAAAATCGGGCAGCTGTCTCAGCTGGGATATCTATACTTAAATCAAAACCAACTCACCAGTCTTCCTGCAGAAATAGGTCAATTGTCTCAGCTAGAAGCGCTTTACTTAAGCCAAAACCAGCTCACCAGTCTTCCTACAGAGATAGGGCGGCTGTCTAGGCTGCAAGGGCTTTACTTAAATCAAAACCAGCTTACCGCTCTGCCTATAAAAGTCGGACAGCTGCCTAAGCTGTATTGGCTTGAATTAAATCAAAACCAGCTCACCAGTCTTCCTACGGAGATAGGGCGGCTGTCTCAGCTGGCACGGCTTTACTTAAGCCAAAACCAGCTCACCAGTCTTCCTGCAGAAATCGGGCGGTTGTCTCAGCTGGCACGGCTTTACTTAAGCCAAAACCAGCTCACCAGTCTTCCTGCAGAAATCGGGCGGTTGTCTCGGCTACAAGAGCTTGATTTAAGCCAAAACCAGCTCACCAGCCTTCCTGTAGAAATCGGGCAGCTGTCTTGGCTTACCAAGCTTGAACTAGCAGAAAATCCTTTGAAAGATATTCCAGAAAAAATAAGGCAGCGTTTTCAATTGTAGAATGGCCGTAAGTACTTTTTAATTTGGGGTGGGCTAAAATGAGATAAGAAACTTTTAACCACCTTATCTTTAAGAAAGTAATCCGCTTTTCTTCCCGCAACTAAGCAAGCTTAAACTAGCCTACACATTTTAACGGCAAGAAGTTTCTCTCTTTTTCTGAAGAGTGTATGGCTGGGAAGACAACCTTTCTTGACAGGAAGAAGCTAGGCGTATTGTATTCCATCATGCGGTAGAAGAATTAAGACAAGGCACCAAAAAGAGCCGTTTTTCTCAAATAAGGCAAAGAATCCATCTCATTCTTTTAGCCAAACCAAAATTGCCGCGTCACTTAATCGCCAAAAGCTGTGGCTGCTCCTAAATGCTTAGAAGGTCTCCCCCCTTTCCTTGAATCTATCTGAAAAAAGACGCTGTTAGATCATCTGGGAGTCGCTTTTTTTGTTGATAAGGATATGAATTCGTTTGACTTACTTTTTTAATTTTTTTATATTGCCTTTAAAAATAAAAATGATAAAAGTTCATCACTACCCAAGGAAATAAAATGCATCCCATCTCTCCAGCATCTATTGAAAGCTTGCCCAATGAATTGCTGCTCCCTATCTTAGAGGCTTGTGCAGTTCCTTCCTTATTTAGCGTCTGTAAAAGATGGCATCATCTGCTGGCTACTGAAGTCATGCCCCCTCTTTATAGACAAATAGGTAAAGTGCATGTTCCTGAAGGAAATGTTAAGGAGCAGGCTCTTATTGTAGATAAGATTTATAAGCTAGAAGAAAAGCTTTCTGAAACAGCAAAGGTAAATGCAATCTTTAAGCAAATCTTTACTTTAGCCAAGTCTTTTTCAACTTTAGAATTGAAAGAGAAAACAGAAGAAAAAAGAGGCTTAACGCTGGCTAATTACTTTTCTTATCTCTTAAATATTAATCGTCTTTTACTTTGGAAAAAACTTCCTGGTGGGGAAGAATACTTGAGCCGAGAAGAAATTAAGCACTTGCCTCTAGAAAAAAAAGGAGAGCTATTTAAAGCTTGGATTGAAGAAAATTGTAAAAACATCACGGATTTAGATTTATCTGAAGCAGGCTTGACTTATTTACCCCCAGAAATAGGCCAGTTATCTCAGCTGCAAACGCTTGACTTAAGAGAAAACCAGCTCACCAGCCTGCCTCCACAAATTGGACAGCTGTCCCAGCTGCAAGAGCTTGACTTAAGAGAAAACCAGCTCACGAGCGTTCCTGTAGAAATCGGGCAGCTGTCTCAGCTACAATGGCTTTACTTAAATCAAAACCAGCTCACCAGCCTTCCTACAGAAATTGGACAGCTGTCTCAGCTGCAAGAGCTTGACTTAAGAGAAAACCAGCTCACCAGCCTACCTACAAAAATAGGCCAATTGTCTCAGCTGCAAGGGCTTAACTTAAGCCAAAACCAGCTCACCAGTCTGCCTGAAGAAATCGGGCAACTGTTTCAACTACAAGGGCTTAACTTAGATCAAAACCAGCTCACTAGTCTTCCTGCAGAAATTGAGCAGCTGTCTAAGCTGCAAACGCTTTACTTAAATCAAAACCAGCTCACCGCTCTGCCTGCAGAAATAGGTCAATTGTCTCAGCTGCAATATCTTTACTTAAATCAAAACCAACTCACCAGCCTTCCTAAAGAAATCGAGCAGCTGTCTAATCTGTATGAGCTTGACTTAAATCAAAACCAGCTCACCAGCCTTCCTGTAGAAGTTGGGCAACTGTCTCAACTACGAGTGCTTTACTTAAATCAAAACCAGCTCACCAGCCTACCTGCAGAAATCTGTCAATTGTCTCAGCTGCAATATCTTTACTTAAATCAAAACCAACTCACCAGTCTGCCTGCAGAAATCGGACAGATGTCTCAGTTGCGATGGCTTGATTCAAGCCAAAACAAGCTCACCGCTCTGCCTGCAGAAATCGGGCAGCTGTCTGAGCTGCAAACGCTTGAATTAAATCAAAACCAACTTACCACTCTACCTGCAGAAATCGGGCAGCTGTCTAAGCTGCACACGCTTGAATTAGCGGAAAATCCTTTGAAAGATATTGCAGAAAAAATAAGGCAGCGTTTTCAATTGTAGAATGGCCATAAGTACTTTTTAAATTGGGGTGGGCTAAAATGAAATAAAAAACTTTTAGCCATCTTATCTTTAGACAAGTCATCCGCTTTTCTTCCAGCAACTAAGCAAGCTTAAATTAGCCTACACATTATAACGACAAGAAGCTTTTCTCTTTTTCTGCAGGGTGTTATGGCTGGGAGGGCAACCTTTCTTGACAGCAAGAAACTGGCGTATTGTATTCCATCATTTGATAGAAGAATTAAAACAAGGGACCAAAAAGAGCCATTTTTCTCAAATAAGGCAAAGAATCAATCTTATTTTTTTAACCAAGCCAAGATTGCCGCGTCACTTAATCCCCAAAACCTGTGGCTGCTCTTGAATGCTTGGAAGGTCTCCGCCCTTTCCTTGAATTTATCTAAAAAAAGGCGCTGTTAGATCATCTGGGAGTCGTTTTTTTTTGTTGATAAGGATACGAATTCGTTTGACTTACTTTTTTAATTTTTTTATTCTGTCTTAAAAATAGGATGATAAAAGGTCATCACTACCCAAGGAAATAAAATGCATCCTATCTCTTCGGTCTCTATTGAAAGCTTGCCCAATGAATTGCTGCTCCCTATCTTAGAGGCTTGCGTAGTTCCTTCCTTATTTAGCGTCTGTAAAAGATGGCATCATCTGCTGGCTACAGAAGTCATGCCCCCTCTTTATAAGCAAATAGGTAAAGTGCATGTTCCTCAAGGAAATGTTAAGGAGCAGGCTCTTATTGTAGATAGGATTTATAAGCTAAAAGAAAAGCTTTCTGAGGCCGCAAAGGTAAATGCAATCTTTAGGCGAATCTTTACTTTAGCCAAGTCTTTTTCAGCTTTAGAATTTAAAGTGCAAATAGAAGAAAAGAAGTATCTTACTTTGGCTAACTACTCTTCCTATCTTGTAAATATTAATCGCCTTTTACTTTGGAAAAAACTTCCTGATGGGGAAGAATACTTGAGTCGAGAAGAAATTAAGCACGTGTTTCTAGGAAAAAAAGGAGAGCTTCTTAGAGATTGGATTAAAGAAAATTGTAAAAAAACCACGGATCTATATTTATCTGGAATAGGCTTGACTTATCTACCCCCAGAAATATGCCAGCTATCTCAGCTGCAAGCGCTTGATTTAAGCCAAAACCAACTCACCGCTCTGCCTGAAGAAATGGGGCAGCTGTCTAATCTGCAACAGCTTTACTTAAGAGGTAACCAGCTCACCGCTCTGCCTGGAGAAATCGGGCAGCTGCCTCAGCTGCGCGGGCTTTACTTAAGTCAAAACCAGCTTACCAGCCTGCCTGCAGAAATCGGCCAATTGCCTCAGCTGCAAACGCTTGACTTAAGAAAAAACCAGCTCACCAGTCTGCCTGTAGAAATAGGTCAATTGTTTCGATTACAAGGACTTTACTTAAATCAAAACCAGCTCACGAGCCTGCCCGCAGAAATCGGACGGCTGCCTGATCTGCAAAATCTTGAATTAGCGGGAAATCCTTTGAAAGATATCGCCGAAAAAATAAGGCAGCGTTTTCAATTGTAGAATGGTTGTAAGTACTTCTTAAATTGGGGTGGGCTAAATGAAATAAAAAACTTTTAGCCATCTTATCTTTAAACAAGTCATCCGCTTTTCTTCCCGCAACTAAGTAACTTAAGCTAACCTACACATTTATAATGGCAAGAAGTTCCTCTTTTTTTCTGCAGATTGCTAGGCTGGGATAACAACCTTTCTTGACAGGAAGAAGCTAGGCGTATTGTATTCCATCATGCGGTAGAAAAATTAAAAGAAGGCATCAAAAAAGAGTTGTTTTCCTCAAATAAGGCAAAGAATCAATCTCATTCTTTTAGTCAAACCAAAATTTGCCGCGTCACTTAATCGCCAAAAACCTGTGGCC
>NZ_JSDQ01000035.1:0-5119 GCF_000813665.1 Neochlamydia sp. EPS4
CTTAAATTGGGGTGGGCTAAATGAAATAAAAAACTTTTAGCCATCTTATCTTTAAACAAGTCATCCGCTTTTCTTCCCGCAACTAAGTAACTTAAGCTAACCTACACATTTATAATGGCAAGAAGTTCCTCTTTTTTTCTGCAGATTGCTAGGCTGGGATAACAACCTTTCTTGACAGGAAGAAGCTAGGCGTATTGTATTCCATCATGCGGTAGAAAAATTAAAAGAAGGCATCAAAAAGAGTTGTTTTCCTCAAATAAGGCAAAGAATCAATCTCATTCTTTTAGTCAAACCAAAATTTGCCGCGTCACTTAATCGCCAAAACCTGTGGCTGCTCCTGAATGCTTGGAAGGCCCTCCCTTTCCTTAATCTATCTGAAATAAAAGCGTGATAGATTATCTGTGAATTGTCCTTCCTTGATAAGGATACGAATTCGTTTTACTTGCTTTTTTAATTTTTCTATTTTATTATTAATAATAAAATGATAAATAATCATCATTACTAAAGGAAATAAAATGCATTCTATCTCTTCGGCATCTATTGAAAGCCTGCCCAATGAATTGCTGCTCCCTATCTTAGAGGCTTGCGCAGTTCCTTCCTTATTTAGCGTCTGTAAAAGATGGCATCATCTGCTGGCTTCTGAAGCGATGCCTTCTCTTTATAGAAAAATAGCCCGGCTTCATTTTCCCAGGGGGAATGCCAATAGCCAGCGAACTATTATGTTAGCTAAAGTTTATCAACTCAATCCTGGACTTACCTCTACTGAAAAAGTTTATCAAGTTTTTAAGCAAGTTTTTACCTTAGTTAAATCTATTTCTCCTTTGGAATTTAAAGAGAAAACAGAAGAAAAAAGAGGCTTAACGCTGGTTAATTACTCTTCTTATCTCTTAAATATTAATCGCCTTTTACTCTGGAAAAAACTTCCTGGTGGGGAAGAATACTTGAGCCGAGAAGAAATTAAGCACTTGCCTTTAGAGAAAAAAGGAGAGCTTCTTAGAGATTGGATTGAAGAAAATTGTAAAAATTTAACTTCACTAAATTTAGCTGGAGCAGGCTTGACTTATTTACCCTCAGAAATATGCCAGTTATCTCAGCTGCGAGAGCTTCACTTAAGCCAAAACCAGCTCACCGCTCTGCCTGAAGAAATCGGGCAGCTGTCTGAGCTGCAATCGCTTGACTTAAGTGAAAACGAGCTCACCAGCCTTCCTTTAGAAATTGGGCGGCTGTCCCAGCTGGAATGGCTTTACTTAAGCCAAAACCAGCTCGCCAGTCTTCCTGCAGAAATAGGGCAGCTGTCTAAGCTGCAAGAGCTTAATTTAAGCCAAAACCAGCTCACCAGCCTGCCTGCAGAAATTTTGCAGCTGCCTCAGCTGCAATGGCTTGATTTAAGCCAAAACCAGCTCACCAACCTGCCTGCAACGATAGGTCAATTGTCCCAGCTGCAGCAAGGGCTTTACTTAAATCAAAACCAGCTCACCAGCCTTCCTGCAGGAATAGTTCAATTGTCTCAGCTGCAAACGCTTGAATTAGCGGGAAATCCCTCGAAAGATATCGCCGAAAAAATAAGGCAGCGTTTTCAATTGTAGAATAGTAAGTACTTTTTAATTTGGGGTGAGCTAAAATGAAATAAAAAACTTTTAGCCATCTTATCTTTAAATAAGTAATCCGCTTTTCTTCCCGCAACTAAGCAAGCTTAAACTAACCTACACATTTGTAACGACAAGAAGTTTTTCTCTTTTTCTGCAGAGTTTTATAGCTGGGAGAACAACTTTTTTTGATAGGAAGAAGCTAGGCGCATTGTATTCCATCATGCGGTAGAAAAATTAAAAGAAGGCACCCAAAAGAGCTGTTTTTCTCAAATAAGGCAAAGAATCAATTTCATTCTTTTAGTCAAACCAAAATTGCCGCGTCACTTAATCGCCAAAACCTGTGGCTGCTCCTAAATGCTTGGAAGGCCCCCCTTTCCTGAATCTATCTGAAATAAAAGCGTGGTAGATTATCTATGGGTTGTTTTTTCCTTGATAAGGATACGAATTCGTTTGACTTGCTTTTTTAATTTTTTTATATTGCCTTCAAAAATAAAAATGATAAAAGTTCATTACTACCCAAGGAAATAAAATGCATTCTATCTCTTCGGCATCTATTGAAAGCTTGCCTAATGAATTGCTGCTCCCTATCTTAGAGGCTTGCGTAGTTCCTTCCTTATTTAGCGTCTGTAAAAGATGGCATCATCTGCTGGCTTCTGAAGCGATGCCTTCTCTTTATAAAAAAATAGCACAGCTTCATTTCCCCAAGAAGGATGCCACTACCCAGCGAACTCTTATGTTAGCTAAAGTTTATCAACTCAATCCTGGACTTACCTCTACTGAAAAAGTTTATCAAGTTTTTAAACAAGTTTTTACCTTAGCTAAATCTATTTCTCCTTTGGAATTTAAATGGAAAACCGAGGAAAAAAGTTATTTTACTCTGGCTAATTACTCTTCTTATCTCTTAAATATTAATCGCCTTTTACTTTGGAAAAAGCTTCCTGGTGGGGAAGAATACTTGAGCCGAGAAGAAATTAAGCACTTGCCTCTACAAAAAAAAGGAGAGCTTCTTAGAGATTGGATTGAAGAAAATTGTAAAAACATCACGACTTTAGATTTATATAAAGCAGGCTTGATTTATTTACCCCCGGAGATAGGCCAATTGTCTCAGCTAACACGGCTTTACTTAAATCAAAACCAGCTCACCGCTCTGCCTGCAGAAATAGGGCAGCTGTCTAAGCTACAAACGCTTGACTTAAGAGAAAACCAGCTCACCGCTCTGCCTAAAGGAGTGGAGCAACTGTCCCAGCTGACACGGCTTCGCTTAAACCAAAACCAGCTCACCATCCTTCCTGCAGAAATAGGGCAGCTGTCTCAGCTGCAAGAGCTTAAGTTAAGCCAGAACCAGCTCACCATCCTTCCTGCAGAAATAGGGCAGCTGTCTCAGCTGCAAGAGCTTTACTTAAATCAAAACCAGCTCACCATCCTTCCTGCAGAAATAGGGCAGCTGTCTCAGCTGCAAGAGCTTTACTTAAATCAAAACCAGCTTACCAGTCTTCCTGTAGAAATCGGGCAGCTGTCTCAGCTGAGACGGCTTGAATTAAAACAAAACCAGCTCACCGCTCTGCCTACAGAAATCGGACAGCTGTCTCGATTACGAGTGCTTTACTTAAATCAAAGCCAGCTCACTAGCCTTCCTACAGAAATAGGTCAATTGTCTCAGCTGCAATATCTTTACTTAAATCAAAACCAACTCACCAGCCTTCCTGCAGAAATAGGTCAATTATCTCAGCTGAAACAGCTTCAATTAGATCAAAACCAGCTCACCAGCCTTCCTGCAGAAATAGGTCAATTATCTCAGCTGAAACAGCTTCAATTAGACCAAAACCAGCTCACCAGCCTTCCTGTAGAAATAGGTCAATTGTCTCAGCTGCAAGAGCTTTACTTAAATCAAAATCAGCTCACCAGTCTTCCTGCAGAAATCTGGCGGTTGTCTAATCTGCTACAGCTTGATTTAAGTCAAAACCAGCTCACCGCTCTGCCTATAGAAATCGGGCAATTGTCTCAACTGACATGGCTTGATTTAAGCCAAAACCAGCTCACCAGCCTTCCCGCAGAAATAGGTCAATTGTCTCAGCTGCAAGAGCTTCAATTAAATCAAAGCCAGCTCACCAGCGTTCCTGCAGAAATAGGTCAATTGTCTCAGCTGCAATATCTTTACTTAAATCAAAATCAGCTCACCAGTCTTCCTGCAGAAATAGGTCAATTGTCTCAGCTGCAATATCTTTACTTAAATCAAAACCAGCTCACCGCTCTGCCTGCAGAAATCGGGCAGCTGCCTCAGCTGCAATGGCTTGAATTAAATCAAAACCAGCTCACCGCTCTGCCTGCAGATATCGGGCAATTGACTCAGCTGCAAACGCTTGAATTAAATCAAAACCAGCTCACCGCTCTACCTGCAGAAATCGGGCAGCTGCCTCAGCTGCAATGGCTTGAATTAAATCAAAACCAGCTCACCAGCCTTCCCGCAGAAATAGGTCAATTGTCTCAGCTGCAAGAGCTTCAATTAAATCAAAACCAGCTCACCCGTCTACCAGCAGAAATCGGACAATTGTCTCAGCTGCAATATCTTTACTTAAATCAAAACCAGCTCACCCGTCTGCCAGCAGAAATCGGGCAATTATCTCAGCTGCAAAACCTTTACTTAAATCAAAACCAGCTCACCAGTCTTCCTGCAGAAATCGGGCAGCTGTCTGAGCTACAATGGCTTTACTTAAATCAAAACCACCTTACGGCTCTGCCTGCAGAGATATGCCAATTGTCTCAGGTGCAAGGGCTTGACTTAAGCAAAAACCAGCTCACCAGCCTGCCTGAAGAAATGGGGCAGCTGTCTCAGCTTACCAAGATTGAATTAGCGGAAAACCCTTTGAAAAATATCAACAAAAAAATAAGGCAGCGTTTTCAATTGTAGAATGGTCGTAAGTATTTGTTAAATGGAGTGAGCTAAAATGAAATAAAAAACTTTTAGCCATCTTATCTTTAAAGAAGTAATCCGCTTTCCTCCCCGCAACTAAGTAAGCTTAAGCTAACCTACACATTTATAATGACAAGAAGTTTTTCTCTTTTTCTGCAGGGTGTTATGGCTGGAAGGACAACTTTTCTTGACAGCAAGAAACTGGCGTTAATTACGTAAGCACAAGCTAAGAAATTAGCGCTTAGCATAAAAAGTTAAGGATCGAAAAGCAGGGGAAAATTTATGGATAGAAAGAGCTAAATATTATCACTCTAATTTAAGAACATAGGGGAATGATAAAAGTCCCACTGAGTGCAAAGTTTATTAGAAAAAAAGTAGGGAGTAAAATAATTTATAATTAAAGGCGACTTACTTTTGTTTTAGCCGCTTAAGGTGTATTTTGAATCAGTTCTAAACAATAAAAGAGTAAAAAAAGGCTAGGAAAAAATTTTGGGTTCTTAGCTCTTTTTGTGGAGAGGTGTAGGTTACTTAGCTTAAAATTTTCATGATCTGGTTTTCTTCTTTTCTCGCAAATTCATGCATATTTACAACTGTTTTGCAAAATGATTGAGAAGATTTT
>NZ_JSDQ01000036.1:0-27939 GCF_000813665.1 Neochlamydia sp. EPS4
AAGATTTTTCCGCTTTTTAAAAGTTAGGAGCCTGTGGGATTAAAAGAAGTTAGCCTAATAAAAAGAGCTTTAAAGAATTAACCAGACATAAATAAGATGTAGAGCTATAGATTTTACTTTATTAAATTGGCAGAAGAGTAAATGTTTTTTTAAGGCACTTCATCTCTCCCCCCTAAGTGGCGAGGATTGCAGCGGCAGATACGTTTGATAGCTAGCCCTGTTCCTCGGCATACCCCATGCTTTTCAATAGCTTGTAAAGCATAGTTAGAGCAAGAAGGTGTAAAGCGGCAGATGGACCCTAGGAGAGGACTGATGGTCCATTGGTAAATACGAATAATTAGAATAAATAAAACCTTCATAAAATTCTAAACACGTCTTTTAATAGATTAAGCATTACTTCGATAATGATAAGCCAGATAATTGTCCATTCAAGGCGGCTAGAATGCTGGTGATTAAGCTCAGAGCCTAGCATTTGGAAAAGCTCGTGGACTACATCTAAACGCTGATTAAGAACTTCCACGCGGCTTTCAATATCTAAATAATTCGCGACCATCGTATACAAAGGCTCAAGCTCGGGATATTCCCAAAAAAATTCTGGCGTGTCTAGCACATCGGCATGTAAATTGATAGAGTTGCGCGCAATGAATAATTCCCCCATCTTTTTGCGTATAGCCTTTTTAGAATAAGAAATTTTTCCTTTGCTAGCTAAGTCTTCAGGAATATGTTTAGATTGATTAAAAGTCGCTTGAATAGCGTTTTCAAAAGTTCCTAACTTAACAGATTGAGCCAGTCCATGCGAAATAGCAAGCTTGGTAAGCATTTCTTGATTGGGTAAAATAATTTCATCTTCTAAAATTCTAGGAGCCTCTCCATAAAGGTAAGTGAACTCATCGGTCTCAATATCATCAGAATGCTTTTCTTCGTAGGGTTGCACAAGTTTAAGCATTTCGCTTTCTATTTCCTTGGGTAAACCCCAGCAAACCACAGCTCCATACGAAAAGAAGAAAACATCTCCGGGTGGAAGATGGGGAAGAGGAATCGAGCAGTGGACAGCATCACGATAAGAGGCAGAAGGAAAACGTTGGCGAAGAATTTCGTAAAAAAGCTTTATTTTATAAGAAGCAGCAGTGCAATAGGCACGACAATCCATGAAAGAATCGAAAGTTGATTAAAAAAGCCAACCATAGAGGATTCAAGCATAAATGTCTAGCTTTTGAATAAATATCCTAAATTAAATAGAGGATAAAAAAGAGCTTGTTTAGAAATATGATAACTGAAAAGTTTGCTAGTAAATCGTTTGAAAAGGAGGGCCAAAAGCTTGATTGCGAAAGAGGGGACTTGAACCCCTACGAGATTTCTCTCACTACCACCTCAAAGTAGCGCGTATACCAATTCCGCCACTTTCGCTTAAAAATTGAAGAAGCTAAAATATAACAAACTCACCTTTATACAGGCAAGAATAAAATTGAAATTCTAAAAAGGAAAAGCACGTGCGTAGGGATTAGTAGAAAAAAGCAGGCAAATAGGAAACAATTCAATGCTGAACAAGAATTTTAAATAGCTGATGAGCTTTATAGGGCAAATGCTCAGGGATGCAAATAGTATTAAGCTGGCTAAAAGAAGAACAGGCAGCCAGCTGCATCCAAGCTAAAGTTTCATCTTCATTAAAAAGCAAGGCCCCTGCAGGCGTATGCATGGCACAGAAATATTCTCCTTGCCAAATATAAAGAGATTGAAGGGGACTTTGACAAACAGAGCATTGTAAATGGGTATTGGCTACCCCTTCATTTTTAAGAATTTTTAGTATAAAGCTTAGCTCTAAAGCGGATAGATTAGTTGTAAAAGGAATTTTCTCTAGGTAGGTGATCAATTGCTTAAAAAGTTTAGGGGCAGGCTTATGCAAGGGCTGAGAATCTATAACAGCGTTAATCATCCGTCCAGCACTTTCTAATAAGTTATAATCTCCCCGTAACTTTAAATAATAGTTATAGATGATAAGTTCCCTACATTTCCAAATCTCTCCTTTAGTTTCGCTGTATGTAAATTCGCCTTGCATAAGAGGAGAAATTTTAACCCGTGGAGAAGTTTTCGAAGGTTTTCTTATTTTGAAGATCCATTTTACTATTCCCTTATCAGGAGTAAAAACAGTCATGATTTGGTCATATTCGCGAAAGTCAATGACTTTAAGGATCAAACCTTGCGTATGAGAAATTTGCATGCAACGGCCAATTTTAGGTTTAAAAAAAGAAGCTTCTACGCTAGAATGCTATTTTCGTGATTCTTTCTATAATCTTGCAAGCTAAATGCACCGATAGCTCAATGGATAGAGTACCCGGCTTCGAACCGGGTGGTTAGAGGTTCGAGCCCTCTTCGGTGCACATTTTTCCAAGGTATGAATTCAACAGTTAATCTTTTAAGCTATACTCATCACTCTTTTTGTAATTTTATCGCAGCAGAATTAGGCAAAGGTTATCTACATGCCGGCTTAGTCTATGAAGAATTCTATCGCACAGGCGCAGTCTCTGGCCACCATCCAGCTTTTCATAATGCCTCTAAGCTTTTAAGAGAAATCCTATTAAGAGTCGACCTTTCTTTGCCTTTAGTGCCTGTAGAAAAAGATGATGGTGAAACGAAAAAATTTCTTCTTAAAACCCAGGATAACCTGGAGGTTGAGGCGGTGTTAATTCCTATGCAGGCGGGGGGAACACTGTGTATCTCTTCGCAGGTGGGATGTCGCAGGGGCTGTACATTTTGTGAAACTGGCCGGATGGGATTGCTGCGTAATTTAAAGGTAGAAGAGATTATCGGTCAAGTTTTTGTGGTTCGCCATGTACTCAGGTATCCTATACGTAATATTGTCTTTATGGGAATGGGAGAGCCTTTTGATAATTATGAAAACGTTAGGCAAGCTACCCATATATTAATGGATCCTAAAGGATTAGGATTTGGACGTAACCATTTGACTATCTCCACTAGCGGGGTGATCGAAGGGATCCATAAGTTCACACATAGTCCAGGGCCTAAGCCTCATCTGGCCGTATCGATCAATGCTCCTACGGATGAAATTCGCCAGCGTTTAATGCCTATCAACCGTAAGCATGATATGCAACAACTTTATCAAGCAATGCGTGAATACAATGAAGTCACAGGATTAAAAATCCTTACCGCTTATGTACTCATTAAGGATGTAAACGATTCTTTAGAACATGCAGAACGCTTAGCAGATTATCTTAAAGGCCTTCATGTTAAAATTAACCTTATCCCTTATAATCCCCAAACAGGTGATCGTTTTGCTCGGCCTACTGAAGAGGCTGTTATAGCTTTTCGTCAACATTTACGCTTACAAGGCTATCAAACTCTCCTTAGAGCAACAAAGGGTAAGGACATTATGGCAGCCTGCGGACAGCTAGGGAATATAAAGCTCCGGGCCCAATTGAAAAAGAATTTAGAGGCAGTATAAAACTTCTACCGGTAAAGCTGTTAGATAAATGATATCTTTTACGTCATTAGCTCCTTATGACTTCCTCTGTCCTTTAAGGGTAGAGATCCTCTGAAATTTTTTTTATTTGGCCTTCCTCTAGTTTTTTTTAATAGCCTAAAGTTATTTGAGTTTATTGGAGAGCGCGATGAATTTTTGGGGTAATTTTTCGAGGAAAGAAAAAGAGACTTTAAATTCCTTTCCAGAAGAAAAGTTTATGAAATAGGAAATAATAGCCTGTAAATAAGCTTTGGGATGGCCTCTTTCTAGCAAGGGAATTACCCTTAAAAGTTAAACTTTTTCTTAAAAGTAGCTTGCCATTAAGTATAAGCTTGCCTAAAGAGCTGCTCAAAAACGTCTTCTATTTGTAGAATAGGGCTTAAAAAAGTGTTAACGATTAATAGGTCTTTTTTTTGCGTAAAGCAAGTTTATATTCACACCTAGGATTTTAAAAACGGCAAAGTCGGTAGGCAAAAGGTGAAAAGCTTTTTTAACCATGTTTGTTAGGTAAGGGAAAAATTTTCGGGTGTTAGGGGCCTAAAAATTGGCTATTCCTGCTGTTTTAATAGAGTATATTTCATAAAGTCTAAAAGCCTTCAGCCTTGAAGGCAATCCTCTTTGTAAAGGTCTACATAGGATCTTAGGTCTAATTATAGCCTCAAACTTGAGAGGCTAAAGGCTTGAAGAAATAGAGTTTGTATCTTCTGATGAAGCTATTTTCAAAAGATCTGTTTTGTTCTCTTTACCCATTACTAGATTTTTTTGTATAATAGGAGCTAATAGGAACTTAAAATTCCTATCTCAACTCCATAAAATCGAGGTTTCTATGAGCCGCAAATCTAAAGCTGCTGAATTTGTTGATGAAGACTATAGCTTAACTATTAATGGACGAAATGTACAAGTAACCGAGGCCATGGAAGGCTATATCAAAGACAAGCTTTCTAAAATTGAAAAATACGATATACCTATTATAGATATAACGATCACAATGGATATTCAAAGGTTTGAGCATCATGTCAACCTTCTCGTTAAGCTGAACCATATACTCATTAAAAGTTCAGCGGTCACAGATGATATGTATGCATCTATTGATAAAGCAGTAGATAAAATTCAAACGCAACTTAAAAAATATAAGCAAAAAATTAAAGATCATCATGCTAAACCTCTTGAAGTGGTGGATATGGCCGTTAATGTTTTACGTCCTTTAAAGGAAGTCGAAGCAGCCGAAATTAACGAAGAGATTGAAGCTGAAAATGCATCCCAGAGAGATAAAGAATATCGTCCTCATCATATTGTTAAACAAGAAAAAAAACCTCTTAAATATTTAACTTTAGATGAAGCCCTTATGAAAATGGAGCTATCAGGAGATGTTTTTCTTCTTTTTCGTAATGAAGTGGATCGTAAGTTAAACGTCATTTATCGCCGAGAGGATGGAGATTATGGTCTCCTCATGCCTGAGGGGTAGTTAAATAATGCTTCAAAAGTCCATCACCTAAAGCTTATGGATTTTTGGAGCTTCTTATTATGGAGAAAGAAGAAAAGCAAAAGATTTATTGTGCTATACGTAAAAACTGGCTAATAGCTACCCCTGAAGAGCTTGTTCGCCAGCAAGCGATCCAGCTTTTAATCCAGCATTTAGGATTTCCTCGTTCATGTATTGCAGTAGAAAAAGAGCTGCAATCTTTACCCCATATGAAAATATATACCTCTCTTTTACCCGAAAGGCGAGCGGATATTATTTGTTATCTCCCCAAAGAAAACAGCCTGCATCCTTTGTTACTTATTGAATGTAAGGCAGTTCCCCTCTCTTCTAAAGAGATTCTTCAAGTCATAGGTTATAACCGGTTCATCAAAGCTTCTTTTATAGCGTTAATTAATCAAACTGAGCACAAGCTAGGCTGGTTTGATCCTGAATTATCTGACTATCAATTTGTTAATTATTTACCTTTTTATTCTGAGTTAGTTAATTCTTTAATTAATTGATTAATATTTTAATTTAAAATTATAATATTAATAAGTATTAGTTAAATAAGGGGTTAACTATGGCCATAGACAAAACTCAATTTTCTGATGCGATTGATCATGCTAATAAAAATGTTTTCGATTCCTATTTCCATTTAAAAAATGTTTCACGAAAAGAAGGAGGGCATCGATTTAAAAAATTGGAAAGCCAAGAGAGTGGCTATTCATGGGGGGCTAGCCATCTAAATATGAAAGAACTGCTTAAAAACACTGCTAAAATAATTTCTTATTTTACTGTTATTATCCCTCTAATAATGCTTATAGGCAAAGCCATTCACGATTACCGCCATCAATACAAAATTATTAAAGAACTTCCTTCCGATAAAATAAAGAATGTATCTACCAAAATTTTGAATAAAACCTTAGGGGATGAAGATAAAAAGGAGATCATGGCTTCCCCAGAAGTAAGCAAGCTATCAGAGAGTAGTCGAGATATAAAAGCTAAAGAAAAAAATGAAGGAGATTCTTCAGCAACAGAGGTGGCCTTAATTTTAAATATCATTAAAGACCTTAAAGAAAAGCTGCAAGCTGAAGAGCCTGCTCTTATCGATGCGCAGACAGAGGAGCATGGCATAAAAATCCAGAAAGGAGAGCTGGAGGGAATTGAATTTGAGATTAATTCCTATGGAAATTATGGGATTACTGTGTGGAAAATAACCAGAGAGGGGCAAGCCTATGAGGTTAATGAATATGCGCCCCAGGCTTACCATGGGCCTAAGACTGAAGGTTTTATAGAAAGACAGCGGCTGTTAATAGATGCCGCTAAATGGCATGTGAAAAATTTACCTATAGGAGATAGCCTAGAGGGCCAGAAAGCCCAAGAGAAGCTATTAGAAACTCTTGACTACCTTCAAAGAAATTTTATGCAGGAAATACGTTCGGAAAAATTTCTGATAGACCCCCAATATATCCAGCATCCTGATAAAAAAGTTGGCGAAGATCATTATATGCAGGTGCATGGGATTGCCCAAGAGCTGCTCGCTCAGCTAGCTAAAGATATACAATTTACTGTTAATCAGCTCAATCAAGTAGCGGAATTAAAGATGGAGGAGTTTACAATTGACAAGTTAGCTCAAGCAGAAAAAGATTTTATTGTGGCAGTAGGAAGGCCTACCATTATCAACACCTACTTCCTAGGTAATTCAAATCAACAATTTTTTCATATGCAAAAGCCTTCTTCTATTATTAATGAAAAAGGTGAGCGTATGGCAAGAGCGATGTTACCAAGCACGGTTAGAGACCGTGAAGGTTTAGCTAACTATGTGGCTACTTCTTTTGGAGAAATTCATTACAGAGAGGGAGAGGATTTTCTAGAAACACTCTTTGATGCCATTCGCCATTCTAGCTATCCGCCAATCGCCATTAAAGATACCCTGCAAAGGCAAGCTATCGGGTGTCGAAATTGCAAACAAAATTTAATTGATTTAGCGGCTTTAAGAATTCAGGCTGATCCTTCTTTAGTTACTACTCCTAATCGACCTCTTATCCTTCCTTTACGCACGATGATGTTATTATCACCTAAAAAAATAGATAAGATGCGCAATCGTAAAAAGGGGATTGCAGGAAAATGGTCGGGAGAAAGTGAAACCACTCAACTAGAAGAATCCGCTTTAGCTTTAAAAATATATAATCAACGGCTTCTTAAAGTTAGAATAGAAGGAAAAGATGTTTGGATTAAGCCTGATATTTCATTTATGAACTTAGGAGCCAATGAATTGGCTGTAAACTCTACCTCTATGGGAAAGCATTTAAAAGATGCTGAATCTTTAGCTTCTTACAATGCTAAAGGCTTTATAGAGTTTGAACAAGAAGTGTTTGATTTCCTCCAAAAACAGTCTATCCTCCCACCTTCTTTAATGGTAACCTTACAAGAAATTGAATCGATGAAAGGGGCACCTTCCTTACGTCAAGCAAAAATGGATATGCAGGCGATTCAAAATGAAA
The DNA here is from genome assembly GCF_000813665.1 of Neochlamydia sp. EPS4. NCBI lineage: Bacteria > Pseudomonadati > Chlamydiota > Chlamydiia > Parachlamydiales > Parachlamydiaceae > Neochlamydia > Neochlamydia sp. EPS4. The sequence continues at coordinate 7,445 of NZ_JSDQ01000036.1, forward strand.
AAGCTAAAGAGATTATTTCTCTTTATGCTTCATTGGATAGATTAATGGAAAAATATCTTTCCCCCTCCGAAAAGCCTGACCTTAAACGGGAAATTATTCGCTTAAAAGATAAAATTGAACAGCATGAGAAAGAGGTTTACAATCACTATAAAGATTATTTAAGACTTAAATCTGAAGTTTATATACAAAAGAACTCAGAAATAAAAAATCTTTTTAAAAAGCTTAGATCCCAGTTAAAAAGAGAAATTGATCAGCTGCCTTCCGATTTGGCAAAAGTACAACAACTCCAGCATATCAACGATTTAACCCTTAAATTTGAGCTAGCTATCGACGTGTTTTACCGCCAAAAAAATAAAGAAGTAAATTCAGTGCTTGATTTCCAAGTTAATTACTTAGAAATTCATGCGATGATGTCTAATTGTGTAGAGTTTTTTTGCAAGAGTGCAGAAGACCGTACCGGAAGGGTAGATGATAAAATCCAAGAGAACAAAGCTTTTCAGGCTATTTTTGGGCGAGTACCTTTTGGGCCAGAAGACCAAGAGTATATTGATAAGTTCATTTCACCGCTTATTCATCAGTATTCAGTAAGCCAAAACAATACGGAAAAAAATTCTGGCGCTCGCGGAGAGCAGATCAGCCCTCTACTCAATCCCCATTTACATGCCAAAATTGATAAAAAGCATGCTTATCTAGCCAAAAATGTAATTAATAAGGCTAGAAAGAAAAAACCCTCTTCACACGTAAGAAAAAAATTGTTTCGCTTAGAGAGAAAGAATACAAAAAATGCAGCCAGGCATGGAGAGCAAATGAATCCCCTACTCCACGCTTATACCTCTACTAAGGTCAATAAAAGGCATGTTTACCTAAGTAAGAAGGTGATTAGCAGAACTAGAAAAATAGGTTCTTCCTTACCGGGGAAAAAAAGCCCCTTTTCATCTGCTAGAAAAACTGTTTATTAAAATCCATGGTCTCCGCCTACGACTCCAGAAGAATCTTCTGCAAAATAGTAGGTGCTTGTATAGGGATTCGGGCTCACAGCTGTAAACCAGCCGATAGTATTTTCTAAGAATTGGCAGAGCTCTTGATCTTCCTGGGCATAAATTATCCGAAAGCCATGGGGAGGCAAAATTATCGTACGCTTGAGCGTCTCGGTATCTTTTTCGCGAAAGAAGGTTAAGTCTATTTGGGCAGAACGGGTGTAGTCTACATGAGAAGATGAGTTGATGAGCCACACAGTAGATTTCTCTCTATCAGCAAGGATAGGGGCCCACCGAAAAGAAGTCGGTTTGTTCTCAAGGGCAGGATTAAAAGGTTGGAGGTTTGTACAGATATTACAAGGCATCTGCTGGCCTTCTACTCCTAAATCTAACCCTAGCTTAATACGAGCAGGAATACGACTTCCATCTTCTGTGCGTGCGATTAAGCGCGCTGCAAGATTTTGTTCAGTATCTAAGTCTAATTTCTTGCAAATATCTTTGAAAGATACGGATTGATAACCGCTTTGTTGGGAATGCAAAGCTAAGCATTGGTCTTTTCTTCCTAAAAGTCTTCCTTCCTGATTGTAGATTTCAAGATCAATAATTAAGGTATTAGGAGGGTAGATAGGATAAAAATATGCTTTCGTAAATAAATTTTTTTGTAAAGTTAAAGGGATCATGAGAGTAGCAGGAAGCCACTGAGGCTCGGCTGGACGCCAGTAATCGCTTTCTGAACTAGCCTTAGAGCAATCATAATAGGTATGAGTAATTGTCATAGCCGGTAAGGAGCGTTGGATATTTCCTACTAGCAGACGAGGGAATATCCAACTGACTTTACATGTAATTTTAGCAGTCCCAGGTTGGCCATCTAAAAATTTTTGAAGTTCAATCTCTCTACCTGGGTAGATAAGACAGGTTTGGTAAGCTTGTAAGGTAGGATAAGAAATTTCATGAGTAAGCTTTTCATTTTTGCTATTATAAAACTCCATAAGAAGGGGAGCCTGGTGAAGAGCTTCAGGACCGTTAATAATGCTAATAAAAGGTTCATGATCTTCATCCGCATAAATATTAAAGCCTGCTTCAGGAACATGCGAGTGAGAATTATTGCGCATATCCTCAAAGTTATTGTAAACGCGCTGAGCCGAATGAACAACAGTACTAAAAGCAGGGCCATAGTAATTAATAGCAACAGCTGGATAGGGAAAAACTAAATGACGCGTAGAAAAAAATTCTACTTCTAGGCTACCTATGAAAGGCTGATCAAGGGGGAAACCTATGGCTATAAGCTGATCGATAAGCTCAATACGGTAAGTTTTAGCTTCTCGGATATGCAAGGAGGTTCGATAAAGCAACTCTCCTTCACTAGAACGCAGAGAAATCTGAGCTGCAATTTCCTGCACATGACTTTTTAACATCCAATATCCCATAAACAGTAGCCTTGCTGAGATGCCGGGTAAAGAGATTACAGGAAAGATGGCAGAGGAACGAAAAATGGAAGGGGAAAAATTTTTTAAGGTAGAGTGTGGACTTGCATTGGCAAGATGTGCATAATAGCTACGCATAAAATTTACCTTGGTGAGTTTATTATGCTTTATAGCGATCATAAGATAATATTGGAATACCCTTCTAAATTTTTTTCTCTTGCTGGCTATTTTTTATCTCTATATATTTCGATACTAAGTAAATTTTTAAATTTATAATTTTGAAAAAATATAAAAATGGTACTATTTTAAATAAATCAAGGATTTAGACGATGTCAGCTATGTTGGGAAAAATTAAAGCATGGGGATTAGAGATAGGCAAAGATCCAGCTCTTATCAATCCTGTTTTACAAATCAAAAATATTGGTAAGCCTCCTCTTTATACCGAGGATCAATCAGAACGACAGTTTTGGTCATTAAAAGGGCGCATCAAATGTGTAGTCATGTCCTGTACATTTTATGTTCCTCGTTTTATTAAGGTAGAAGCAGTGGCTGTTGCACGAGCTACAAAGAATCTTTTCAAAACACGTAGCACTTCTGATACAGCTACGCGTGAGAGGATCTGGAGTAAAGTGCGACAAAATGTGCATTATTTTGTATGGTCGCATCCCCTCTTATATACGGCTTGTATCGTCCGTTTAGCAGCAGGGGTCCTTCATCCTGGCTTGAGTATAGGGACAAAAGAAGAAATGCCAGATTTTGATTGGGAAGATTTAGAAAATCCTTACGATTCTCCAAAAAGCAAGTTTGAATAAATCTAAGCTCTTAAGAATGAGTGCCTAAGTGAAAATAGTTTGAAATAATTTTTAATAGTGCTAGGTTAAGTTTGGAACTTAAACAACTTAATTTTGATGGCTATTATGAAACCAATTTCCTTTCTTGAGCAGATTCTTAGTCAGGTTACCTTTTTATACCAATATCTATTATCTAATCAGCATAAAGAGATGGATTCACGCCCGGAAATCAAAGAAGCAATTCAGCGCTTGTCCAGGCAGATTCAAGAAATTTCTCATATGACTGATACTGAAGCCTCACGCATGGGAATCTCTCAAGAAGAGCTAAGAAAAACTATTTTAGAATCAAAAGATCACCTTCCGCCCGACATCCAAAACTTTCTAGAGAAAACACAATATCTTAAGAGCCAACTTGAAGGCTGTAGAAATGTACTTAAAGCAGCGACAGAAAAGCAAAAAGAAGAAAGAAAAAACAAGCAGCTGGGTGACAAAAGAAAAGAAAAGTTTAATCATGTAGGGGGCAAAAAAGGCTGGATTCCTCTGTAGCATTCCTAATAACCACACACTATAAATGAAAGTAGATAATGATGATAAATGATGAACGTTTTACACATAATTTGCAGAGATGGTCTGTTCTTAATAAAGATGCAGCAGAAAAAATCAAAGTTTTAGAGTGCCAAGAGATTGCTCTTATCGCTAATGAAGATGGTGAATGGAATTTACAAAAGATTTCCGAAGATTTGCCTGCCTATTTACATTCTCCCCTTTCTCCCCAAAGAGAAGCGCAGCAATGGTTTTTATCTTTAAATTTAAAAGATACTCTAGTGGTGTATATTTATGGGATCGGGCTGGGTTATTACTATGATGTGATTAAGAATTGGTTAAAAGAAGATCCTAAGCGCTATGTAGTTTTCCTAGAAAATAACCTGGAAGTAATAAAATTTTTTCTTCAAACAGAGCGAGCCACAGCTTTCTTAAATGATACCCAAGCTAAACTCTTTCATTTTTCATGGGAAACCTCTTATTTTTCCTTTGGCTTTGTAACTTCTCTTTTTTCTTTGGCTTCTTTTAAAGCTTCGGCACTTAAATTTTATCAAAAGAGCGATACGCTCCATACAATGGAGTTTCAAGCGCGTCTTTCTTTTTTTCATGATATGCGCATCGGCGTAAGTGCCGAATTTATGAATTTAGCTGGCGAGAAAGGCTTTATTCATAACTACTATCAAAATTTAATGGAGATTCCTTCCTCTAAAATTGAATCAAAAATGCTCGATCAGTTCAAAGGTATCCCTGCTATTATTTGTGGGGCAGGACCTTCATTAGCTAAGAATATTCATCTTCTCAAAGAGCTAAAAGATAAAGCATTAATAATGGCAGGGGGGACAGCCATGAACGTCTTAAATGGAGCGGGAATTACCCCCCATTTTGGCCTGGGAATAGATCCCAATCCTTCCCATTATAATCGATTAATATCTAATACGGCCTTTGAGGTTCCTTTCTTTTATCGGCAGCGCATGTACAATCCTGCATTAAAAATGGTGCATGGAGAGCGGCTATTAGTAGCCGGCGCCGGAGGCTATCGCCTACCTGCATGGTTTGAAAATCAACTAGGCCTTCCTGAAGTGGTCCCTATAGAAGAAGGTCATAATGTGATTAATTTCAATTTATCGATCGCTAAAGAATTAGGATGTAACCCTATTATTATAGTAGGAGTAGATTTAGCTTATTCGAATAATAGCTCCTATGCTCCCGGTTTGGTACGTCATGCCCTCCAAGATCCTAAAGATGCTTTTTTAACCAAATATTCTCATGAAGAGCTCCTGGTAAAAGAGGACATTTATGGCCAGCCTGTTAATACTCTTTGGAAATGGATCAATGAATCTCTGTGGTTTTCGCATTTTGCCAGCCAATATCCTGAAATCACTTTATTGAATTGTACTGAAGGAGGGATTGGCTTTACACGGGTCCCTAATATGACTCTTGCAGAGGCGACCTCCATCTATTTAAAGAAAAATTACGATTTTTCTTCATTGGTACATGGAGAAATTCAAAACAGTGGGGTTCCTCCAGGCTTAACTACCTATAAAGTGTTAGAAAGCCTTGAAATATTTGCACGTAGTCTACTCGATTGCGAAACCTATTGTAGTATTATCGCTTTTGAAAATAGTAAAATTCATCAGAGCGTAGAGACTGGGCAAGAGATACCCGCTCATCTCAAAAATCCGGCAATTGAAGAGAACTTAGCCAAGCTTGAAGCGTTGGATGCTTTTAAATATATCTTAAGTGATTATAAGGACAGGTTTTTAGAGATCTTCTTTCCCCGGCTTGTTTATTTAGAATACGACTCTCAGCTTTATTCAGAGAAAGAAATTTTTTTGAAGAAAATTGTTTTTGAGATAAGCTTATATTCTTTTCTTTCCTCGGTGGCAAGAAATAATATAAATATTATTAGCTCTATTCTTACCAAGGTAGTAAAAGAAAGTAATAATCCAGAAGTTACGCCTTCCAGAAAAATTCTCGCTCTTAAAGAAAAGTTACAAATTGAACGTACAAATTTGAGTGAACAAGAGCATTACTCTTTTCTAGATAATTATTTGGAAATCATTGACCCTGAGCTTCATTTAAATTTTAAGAAAAAATGTGAAGGTCAAGTTGAACAGCAGCTGTATGCTAATGGGGCTTTAAAGACCCAAAACTTTTTACATGAAGGCAAACTGTATGGTCCCGCGACCTACTATGCTGAAAATGGCCAGCTCCTTGCTCAAAACTGGTATGTGGAAGGTCTTTTGGAAGGTAAAGGTTTCTTTTATTACCTTACAGGCGAGCTGTATGCTATCAAGCGTTATAGGAAAGGTGTTCTACATGGCCGCCAAGAATACTATTTTTTAAATGGCCTTCCTAAAACTATTCTCCCTTATCAAGACGGTTTAATGGATGGGGAGGTTCTTTTGTACCATGCAAGCGGTAGAATTAAACGCCAAATGCATTTCAAAAAAGGAAAAAAAGATGGTGTGGAAAGGATGTGGAATGAAGACGCCATGCTGTTAATAGAAGCCCATTACGAGAATGATTTGCCTATAGGGACGGCCCGAGAATGGTATTCTAATGGCAACCTCAGCAAAGAAATTATTTATGCTAATGATTCGGACAAGCTTGAAATAAAAAAATGGAATGAAGATGGTACGCCCCATTTAAAAGATACCACCCAAGGGAAAGATTATTTTGATTTAATGACTAATCACTCTACTGCTTTAACTACTTCTCTCCACAATCTCTATCAGGCTCTTGTCAATATTGCTCCCACTATTTTGGAAGTAAAAAAAGAGGATAAATCTACCAGCATTGAGGATGATTTGTTAGAATTGCAAAAAGAGATGGATAAGCTTAATAAATATAGCCATGAAATGTTAAAAATTTCAGGGACAGAAGGTAAAGCCCCTAAAGAAGCTGTGTGGAAAACTCCTGAAGCAGAGAGGATAGTTAAAGCTCAGCTAGAAGGCTTAACAAAAAATTTGTCTGAATTGACGATTGAAACGCAAGCGAGCCTTAAAGGTCTATTTGAGAAGCTTAACTTACAGAAAGAAGTGGAACTTTTCCCTAACTAAAAGCATAAGAAATAAAATGTTGAGCTGAATGAAAGCTTACTTTAACTTTTATTTAAAATGTTAGGGAAAGGGCTTTTTAATTTTAAGGGAAAATACCTTGATAGATCCCTTGGCTATTTCGATGAACGCCCATCTTTATATCTTTATCTTTTTACCCACCTATTCTTTATGAAAAATAGCATCGATATCTTCCAAAAAAATTGCGAAAAATGGTCTTACACTAATCCGCAAAAAGCACTTTTGTTGCCCTATATAGATTGTAAGGACTTGACATTTTGTATAACTAAGCAAGAAGAACAAAATTTAATATTTCAATATAGGGGAGAAACTCACTACTTTCATGGTCAACAAGGAGCTCTTGATGAAGCAAAAGAGTGGTTTAAAATGACTAGGCTAGCTGAGGTGCCATTAATATATGTCTATGGCGTAGGCTTAGGTTATTACTATCAAGCTGCTCAAGGCTGGCTTCAGGAAGATCCTTCACGCCGCCTTGTTTTCCTAGAAGATAACCTAGCGGTCATTCATCGCCTCTTTGAAACTCATCTGGGCTTTCAGCTAGTTCATGATCCTCAAGTGCAGCTGCATTTTTTTGAAGACTTGGAAAAAAGCAAAGAATTGTTCAATATTCTTTACTGGAATTTTTTTTTAACTACTCTTACGGTATCAGGTTTAAAATTATATCAAGATCTAAAAGCAGAACAATATGCTCATTTAAAGCATACGCTTGCTTATGAAGCATCCGTTAAAAATAGCCTGCTTACAGAATACCTTGAATATGGGACAGGCTTTTTCAAAAATTTTTACCCTAATATTCTTTCTTTGGAAGGTGCTTATTTAGCTGATGAGCTTTTTGGAAAATTTCGTAATATTCCTGCTATCATTTGCGGGGCAGGCCCTTCTTTAGAAAAAAATCTTTCCCTGCTAGGTAAGCTTTTAAATAAGGCTTTAGTTTTTGCAGGCGGATCGGCGCTAAACGCTTTGAATGAAAGCGATATACAACCCCATTTTGGTGCAGGTATAGATCCCAATGCCCCTCAATATGATCGGTTAAGTACTAACAGTTCTTTTGAAACGCCTTTTTTTTATCGCAATCGCCTGTTACATAAGGCCTTTAATACTATTCATGGTCCACGTCTTTATGTCACAGGAAGTGGTGGATATGATATTTCTTCTTTTTTTGAAGAAGGGTTAGGAATTAAAGGTACACCTATTGAGGAAGGGCATAATGTCGTTAACTTTTGCTTAGAGATTGCGCATGCTTTAGGATGCAATCCCATTATTTTTGTAGGCATGGATTTAGCCTATACCGATATGAAGGCTTATGCTTCAGGAGTCATAGAAGATAATCGCGTCGAGGCGGCCGACATTACAACAACGCAGAATATCGATCAAGCGGCACTGCTTAAAACAGATATTTATGGAAAGCCTATCTACACCTTATGGAAATGGATAGCAGAAGCTGAATGGATAGGTGACTTTGCTAAAGCTCATCCTGATATCAGGGTAATCAATGCAACCGAAGGGGGATTGGGATTTCCTCGTGTACCCAATAAGACTCTCCAAGAGGTGGCTGGCAAATATTTAAGAGAAAATTATGACTTTAAGGGTATGATCCATAGCGAAATCTTTAACAGCTCGATGCCGCAAGTTAAAAAGGAAAAGATATCTTCCTTAATGCAAGATTTGCAACAAAGCTTAACGCGCTGTGTGGAAGATTTCGAAGTCCTTATTGAAGAAACTAGGGTCATCAAAAGGCGGTCGGAAAAAGATCAAAAAGTTTGCTTTCCTCAACAGACAGGAAAAGCTGCACTTTATGAAAGCGATTTGGCAGAAGAAATAGGCTATCGTTACGTCTTACATATCTTTAATGAAGCTTATACGCGTGTTTTAAATCGAGAATTACAAGGTATCCAGCATGCCCCTATTTCAGAAGTTCAACAAGCGATTGAGAAGCTAGACTTACTCATTAAACGTTTTGTCTTCTTACGCGATGTGGCTAAGGTTAATCTGGAGCTCATCAGGATGGCTATGCATGAGCATGTGACGCTTCCTGCGACTACCTTTCCCAAACCAGGGAAAATTACCTGTAAGCAAACAAAAGTCCAAGGAGTGATCCAAGGAAACTCCTTCTTTTATGCTCAAGGCCAAATTTTATCTTCCGCTTATTTCGAAAAAGGTCTGCATGAAGGGGTGGCCGAGTTTTTCTATCCTAATGGTCAACCCTACAGCAGGCAGGTGTTTAAAGAGGGAGTATGGGAGGGAAAACAGGAGTTTTATTATCCTACCGGGATAGTTAAAACGCTCTTAAACTATGAGGGTGGCAAGCTGATAACAGCACAGCTTTTTTGTCCGAATGGAACTCTTAAATCTCACGTGGTACCTTTGGGGGATGAAAACCTATCGAGTGAATAGAGCGGCGAGGTTAAGATTTTTTCTTTTGTAAAAAGGGGGAGATGATGCTAGGAAAATGGGAGGGGATTTAACAAAAATACTCGTGCACACGTTAGAGCAATGCTTACCGAAGAGCCTGGAAGAAAAAGTAAAAATCATCGGCATGCTTTGAGAGTGGAAAATAAGTAGATGGCAAGATGATGGTACATTCGATAGGATACAGCGCGCCTTGCTTGATAAAGACGAGCTTGCCGGAAAGTCAAATTGCCAATGTCTTAACAGCCGATGTTTCTTTCAACGAGGAAAAAGAGAAAGACGAGAGATATCTTATGGATATGAAGGAAAAGGAGCCACCCCCCTTTATTAGGAGAAAATAAGAGTTTGCTTATAACTTTTGAGAATGGTTGCTACCCATAGAGATGGACATCAGATGATGGAAACTCTAATTAATCGAAAGATCCGCATCCTTTCGAAACAATAAAAATCGACAAGGACTTTTTTCTGCATTTAAAGCAAAAGGAGAGGATGCAGAATACTTAAGAGATAAGCTGTAAAATGAGAAGCTTTTACTTTGAGCGATGGATGGCAAAGCCTGGAAAAAATCGCTAAGGGGGCTAGATCTCATTTAAAAAGAATGAGGTTTCAAGCTGAACGATCAATATCATAGCTGCAAAGAAAATATCGGCGCATTGTATTTAGATGGAAAAAAAAGATAGAATATTGTAAGCGGTCACGAGGTATGCCCAGCTTTAGACACGATTCTGCGGGCATCTGCAATGTCAAAAATGCTCGCAAATAGCTTTTTTTTCTATTTACTGCCCTTTCTGATTTATAGTAGCTCTTTAGCTTCAATACCTTAAGTAGAGATATCCCCCGTGACCGCTTACCTCATCCAGCAGACTCATCCGATTTTTTCTATTATTTGTAAAGGTTAAGGGTAATTCACAACCTTGGTCAATCTATAATCATTTTGGCTCTTCAGCTTATAATACGCTTTGGAGCAACTCTTTATGTAATCATATACTTAGTAAAAAGCTTGTTTTTACGGGTAGATCCAGCCTGGAAAAAGGTTGATTTCTTTTTTAGGTGATGCAGATGTAGTTTCTTTAAAAGGTATAATTAGCCCATAAACTTCATTTTTATCCTTTTTAACATTAAAAATAAAAATTGCTTAAAAAAGAGGGAAGGATTAAATCTTATACATATAAAAGCCATGCCAAAGCCTTAAAAAGAAATATATTGACCTAATGAACTAGCTGATCCTACCATGAAGGAGCTTATATGATACCCTCTACTCCTATTTCAAGCGTGCAAACAGACTTTAGAACCATAGTCTCAGAGAATATAGAAGATGCTGTATCAGGAGAGCTGATGACTAAAGCTGTTACTTTGATCCCTTGTGGTCATATTTTTAATGAGGATACCGCTATCCAATGTTTAGCGCGTAATAAACTTTGTCCCCTGGATAGGCAGCTTATTGAAAGATATATACCCAACTACACCATCAGACACCTAGTCGATACTGCCGAGTCGCATCCTTTAGAAGAACATAAACACGAACCTAGCCCAGAAGCTGTAGAACATTTCCTACGGGGCAAAGAAAGTGCTGAAAAAGGAGATCATACATTAGCTATAGAAGCTCTATTGCAAGCTTTACAATTAAGCCCTACTTATGAAAAAGCTCAGGCTTACCTAGAGTTTTGCCTTAAATGTTCCTCAAGTGCTCCTTCTTCGATTTTATCATCCTCCTCTTCAAAGCCATTGTCACTTCCCAACGAAAAAGATAAAGAAAAATTGTCTTTTTCTCCGGAATCTTCTAAAGAACGCTATAATGAACTTTTATTTAACCTTCTAGAAGAACCACAAATTCAGGCCAATCCAGCTTTAAAGAAAATGCTTGAAAACCAATTAGAAGAGCTGATCAGTCAGGAGGGTGAAGAACTGACTGAGAAAGAAAAGGTAAGCTATCGATGGACAAAAAATTTATTAGGTGAAAATAAAAAGGTGAGGCAATTTGCCCTAGAAAAGTTACAGCAAATTCACCAGCAGCCTTCTCCAATTTCTCTAATCCCTCCTCAGCTTTCCATTATTAGCACTCAAGCTCTTTCTTCAGAACCTATGGTCTCTCTTTATAACGAGATAATTAATTTTCACTTTCCTTATGAAAGTGGAAATCATATCGAGCATGCTCGTATTTTGGATCAAATTTATAAAATTGAACCCGGCCTTTCTGCGGAAGCAAAAGTGAAGCATATTTTTAAGCACCTCTTGACCTTGGCTAAATCTCTTTCTCCTCTAGAGTTTGAAGAAGAAAATAAGGAACAAAAGGCTTTCACTTTTGCAAATTATACCTCCTATCTTATAAATACTAACCGTCTCTTACTTTGGCAGAAGCTGGAGGGAGGAAAAAATTATTTAAACCAAGAAGAAGTTAAGGTTTTGCCTCTAAAGGAAAAAGGAGAGCTTTTAAAAGGGTGGATAAAAAAGCAGCCATTACTCTTCTTCCCTACTAGTCTAACTTTAACGGCTTTAGGTCTAACCTTTTTACCTCCTGAGATTGGACAAATGTCTAGGCTAAAATATCTTAACTTAAGCCAAAATCAGCTAACCTTTGTACCTGCCGAAATTGGGCAGCTTTCTCAGCTACGCAGTCTTACCCTAAGCAACAATTATCTAACGGCTCTTCCTGCTCAAATTGGACAGCTTTCTCTGCTGACTGGCATTGATTTGCAACAGAACCATTTAACTGCCCTTCCTGCTGCAATGGGACAACTTTCTCAACTAAGATTGCTTTACTTACAACAAAACCAGCTAAAGACTCTTCCTGCTGAGATTGGGCATTTATCCCAGCTAAGAACTCTTAGCTTGAAGCAAAACCGACTCACTGCTCTTCCCTCCGAAATAGGAAATCTTTTTAGGTTAGAAACTCTCAACTTACAGCAAAACCAGCTCACGGCTCTTCCTGCTACAATGAGACAACTTCGTGAGCTGTCTGCCCTAGATTTAAGTCAAAACCAGCTCACTACTATTCCTAAAGAGATACGCCAGCTTCCTCAGTTAGAAAAACTTGAAACCAGTGGAAATCCGCTTTAACATGCGTTTAAAAAAGTAAGAAGTGTTTTTTAGCTAATCCCCTATAAAAAATGTTGTGGATTGAAAAGAAAGGGGAAGAAAAAGCTTAAAAGATGAGCGAGGCCTTTGCCAGGCCTCAAAGTTAGCAGAAAGGAAAGCTAAATTGCAACTGTGATGCCTCGCTTCCTTTTCGTCTGGTTTGCCAGCCTATTTTAAAAGGGATAAATCTTTGGCCTTTATTAAATAATTCATTCCTTTTGCTTTAATAATAAACTGTAAGTGCCTTAGATAACATATCTAGCAAGGTATTTAAACGCTTAAAATGAATAATTGCTTAAGAAATAAGAAGAATTAATTTTTTTAAGTAAGATAGGTGAGGGAATTCTTTAAAAAACACCTGACCTGATCAGCTCACTGATAATAAAATTTAAGGAGATTATATGATACCCTCAGACCCTATTCCTAGGCAGCAGACAGACTTTAGAACTACAGTTTTAGAAAATATAGAAGATGCTGTATCAGGAGAGTTGATGACCCGAGCGGTCACCTTGTTTCCTTGTGGTCATACTTTTAATGAAGATACCGCCATTCAATGTTTAGCGCGTAATAAACTCTGCCCCTTGGATAGGCAGCTTATTGAAAGTCATAGACCTAACTATACGATCAGGGACCTAGCCGCGATTGCTGAGTCCCATCCTTTAGAAGAACATAAAAACGAACCTAGCGAAGAAGCTGTAGAACATTTCCTACGGGCTAAGCAATATGATGAAGAAGGAAATCATGAAGCAGCTGTAGAAGCTTTATTGCAATCTCTGCGTTTAAGTCCTACTTATGAAAAGGCTCAAGCTTACCTAGAGTTTTGCCTTAAACGTTCTTCAGATTCCTCTTCAAAGCCTCTTTCCCATTGTCGCGAAAAAGGCAAAGAAAAAATACCTTCCTCTACGGGCCCCTTTAAAGAAGGCTATATAGAACTCTTATTTAACCTTCTAGAAGAACCCTCAATTCAAGAAAATTTAGCTTTGAAGAAAATGCTTGCGAGCCAAGTGGAAGAACTAATTAGGCAGGAAGGCGAAGAGCTGACCGAGCAAGAAAAGATAAGCTATCAATGGACAAAGAATCTATTAGGTGAAAATAAAAAGGTGAGGGAATTTGCACTGGAGAAGCTGCAGCAAATCCATCCCTCATCTCCTATAGCGCCTCCTCCACCTTCAGCTGTTACCACTCAAGCTCTTTCTCCAGAGCCTATACCCTCTCTGTACAGAAAAATAATAGATTTCCATTTTCCTCATCAAAATAAAAATCTCACCGAGTGCGCTCGCATTTTGGATCAAGTATATAAAATTAAGCCCGAGCTCTCTGTTGCAGCAAAGGTGAGACACATCTTTGAGCAAGTCTTAACCTGGGCTAAATCTCTTTCCCCTGTAGACTTCGAAAGAGAAAATAAAGACAATGAAGTTTTCAACATTTCGACCTATGTTTCTTATCATCTCAATATTAATCGCTTTTTACTCTGGGAAGATCTATCCCTGATCACAGATTATTTAAGTGAAGAAAAAATTAAAGCATTGCCTTTAAAGGAAAAAGGAGAGCTTTTAAAAGAGTTTCTAAAAGAACATGGAAAAGATGTGATCAATGTTCGTATTGTTGGAACAGACTTTATCGATGAGGTAGGCTTAACTTTAACTTTTTTGCCTGCAGAAATTGGGCAGCTGTCTCAGCTGCAACGGCTTTTCATAGGCGACAATCAACTCACTACCGTTCCTGCGGAGATTGGGCAGCTCTCTAATTTGCAACAGCTCAGACTAAACCATAATCATCTAACAGTGCTTCCTCCTGAAATTGGGCAGCTTTCTAAGCTAGAAACCCTTGATTTGCAGCAAAATCATCTCACGACTCTCCCTGCAGAAATCGGGCAGCTCTCTGAGCTGACATGGCTTAATTTGCAGCAAAACCGTTTCACGACCATGCCTGCGGAAATTAGGCAGCTTTCCAAGCTAGAAGCCCTTGATTTGCAGCAAAACCAGCTAACAGCTGTTCCTGCCGAGGTCTGGCAGCTATCTCAATTAAAGCAGCTTTTCTTACACCAAAACTATCTAAACTCTCTCCCTGCGGAAATTAGGCAGCTTTCTAACTTATGGGACCTGGAGTTAGAGCAAAACCGTCTTACAGCTCTACCCCCAGAAATCGGGCAGCTTTCCAAGCTAGCGTTTCTTAACGTGGGACAAAATCAACTAACGGCTCTACCTGTTGAAGCCTGGCAGCTGTCTCAGTTGAAACGTCTTCGTTTGGAGCAGAATCATCTAACAACTCTGCCTGCTGCCATAGGGCAACTTTCTAAGCTGCAAACGCTGGAATTGGAGCAAAACCACCTTGCGGCTCTCCCTGCTGAAATTGGGCTCCTGTCTCAGCTGACATGGCTTAATTTAAAGCAAAACCACCTTACGGCTCTTCCTGCTAAAATTGGTAAACTTTCTAAGCTGGAACAGCTAGATTTACAGCAAAACCACCTTGAGGCTCTACCTGCTGAAATTGGGAAACTTTCTAAGCTGGAACAGCTTGGCTTAGGCTGGAACCAACTAGCCTCTCTTCCTGCCGAAATTGGGCAGCTATCCTGTCTGCGATACCTTGACTTGCAACAAAATCGGCTGACAGCTCTCCCTATCGAGATGAGAAAGCTATCTCAGCTTGGTTGTATTAACTTGCAACAAAACCGGCTAACCGGTCTTCCTGCTAAGATCAAGTCTCTTTTCCCAAGTGCTGTGGTTCATTGTTGAGTAACTAAATAATCCTTTAGAACTTCATAGTGAAGAAGACAGATACTTTTCCTATCTTCGAGCAAATCTAAAATTTTTTAGCTTGTCTGAAGAAGGTTTAATTATATCTTTTTGCTAAGAAGAGCAATAGAGCGAAATGCAGCCTATTGTCCTTTTAAGAAAGAGAACAAGGCAGAAGAAATAGCAAAATTTAATACCGCAAGAAAGATGAGAATAATACTTATAAAATTTTGCCTGGCATCTTGGAAAAAACTACGCTAGAAGGCTGAGTATAATTCCACCTGCGCAAATGGCATTAGAGGTATAATTGAATTTTTCTCCATATAGCCTATTAGCCCATATATTACAGGCGATGATAGTACCTACAGCAAAACAAGGAAATAAAACACCTTTCTCTATGGGAAGAGCCCATTTGGTGGCTAAGAGTAATAAAGCTGTGGAAGCAAAATTTGCTAGACCTGCTAAAACCCCATACATTGTGGTAGTGGTAGTCCATGCATTCATTTGGCGAAGGAAATAAATGGCTTGAATTAGACAAGCGACTCCGAATTGTCCTAACATGAAACTCACATCCTCTTTGCTGACAAGGGCATAACTAGGGGCCGCTGTTTCTACTGTAGGACATATCACACAACGTGCTTGCATAAATGTTAGGGCAAGCACTTGAACAGCTAAGCAAGCAAGAGCATATTTCAACCAAGGATATAAACTTTTTAGGCTGCCTTTAGCTTCACCTCTGGCTCCTAAAAAAAGGCCTCCTATGACTAATAAAATCCCTAATAGTTTTTGATAAGAATAGGAGAAACCATTTTCCGAGCCAAATAAAGCAAATAAAATCATCCCTGGAAAAACGGCACTTGTATTTTGAAAGGCAAAGGTTAATCCAGCAGGCCCTTTATGTAAGGCGCAAGAGGTAAAAAACATTAACGCTATATTTAAAAGCCCTACAAGAGCTCCAATTCCTAACATTTTCAAATTAAGGCTTTCGAAAAAAATAGTGGGATAAAGAATAAAGGAAAATAGAAAAGAAGTTAAATAAAAAGCTAAGAGGTAGGTGGTAGGGTTTGAGGCAGAGGAATTTTGAGAGTTCTTGCGGAAAAACAGATTGGATGAGGCTGAACCCCCGGCTGCTAGTAAAGACAGTAAAATAGCTCGCATGGTAGAAATATCTCCTTATTCAATAAAATAATATGGAAGAAATTCAAAAGTGAGGCTGGGTCTACAGCAAATTATATCGATAGCTGTTAATAAATTCCAATTAAATAAGTAATTCCTTTTTTGGCAACTCTTTATGCAAGACGCTTTTACGCTCCTCTTTATGCAAGCATCTACCCTATAAAAATATTCTCTTAACTAAAGAAACAGCTTTTAGAGGGTTAGGTATACAGACGTAAGTTTTTTTTAAGCCTGTAATCCTATACTTAATAAAAAGCTCGTTGGAGGAAGTCAGTTTGGGAAAAGGTTGATTTCTTTTTTGGTTATACAATCAGAGTTGTTTTTAGAAGGTAGAGTAGAAAAATTATCAAAGTATTAATCTCTTCGGGAGAAAAGAAAAGAGGGGAAGCACAAGCCCAGATGACGCAACTTTTTTACAAAGTCTCTATTGGCTCTTTCTAAAGATGTTCTAAAATTTTCCCTTATTCGGCTGATTCTAAAAGACTATACTCTTGGAGCTTATTACGTAGCTTGCGTGTGCTTATTCCTAGAATTTTAGCAGTTTTGGTTTGGTTGTTATCTTGTTGATGGAAAGTCTCAATAATTAAGCGCTTTTCAAGCTCTTGTAAGGAAAGCCCTGTAGGAAATCCTTTGTTTTCCGCTTGTAATTTCTCTGGCTTAAAACTTGTTTGAGGATCAATGAATAGGTGATCAGGCAAAACTTTGTTGGTGCTATCCATCACTACCGCTCGTTCGATAATATTAGCAAGTTCACGTACGTTTCCCGGCCATTGATAAGCTAATAATTTTTTCTCTGCTTCTAAGGAGAGTTGTTTGTTTTCTTTATGGTTTTCATTGCAAAATTTTTCTAGGAAATGCCTGGCTAATGGAATGATATCCTCTCTTCTTTCTCTTAAAGGCGGTAGATGGATAGGGATGACATTTAAGCGATAATAAAGATCTTCGCGCAGGTGTTTATGAAAGATAGACTCCTTGATATCACGATTAGAAGTCGAAATGATCCTCACATCCACTTTAACCGCTTTTGTTCCCCCAATACGCTCAAATTCTTGTTCTTGAATCGCTCGTAGAAGCTTGGCCTGAAGAATTATAGGTATTTCTGTTACCTCATCAAGTAAAAGGGTTCCTGAATTAGCCAGCTCAAATCGTCCTAATCTTTTAGCATTTGCTCCTGTAAAAGCTCCTTTTTCATGGCCAAAAAACTCTGCTTCTACCAAAGTTTCAGGAATGGCGGCACAGTTAACCTTGATAAAGGATTTGTGGGACCGTTGAGAATGGAAGTGGATGGCTTGCGCAATCACTTCTTTGCCAGTACCCGACTCTCCATTGATAAATACGCTAGCATTACTTTTAGCAATCTGAATCACATCCTCCATAATTTTTTTTATAGCTACGCTGTCTCCGATCACTGAAGATTGGGAGGCACTACCTGGTCCTTGCTGACGAAGATAATGATTTTCGTGGATAAGGGTTAGATGCTCACGAGCCTTTTCTAAAACTGCTTCTAAGGTATCTGGAGAAAAAGGTTTGATTAAATAATTGTAGGCTCCTAAACGCATGGCTTCCACGGCGTTTTCAATGCTTCCATAAGCGGTTATCACAATAATGATTGTTTGGGGAGAAATTTCTTTAATTTTTTGAAGTAAGTCAATTCCTGTCAAATCTGGCATTTTCATGTCGGTAATGACGATATCAAATAGGTGTTCCTTAATTAGAGCTAGAGCTTTAAGGCCGTCCTCAGCAGTAGTGACATCTAAAGATTTTCTTCTTAATGTTTCGGCTAAAAAATCCCTTATCAAGGCTTCATCGTCGACGATAAGTACTTTTTCAATAGGCATATTAACTTTCCTGTAAAAGCCTTTTAAGGGCTATTTAATAATAACAATCCATTATCTATTTAGCTCCGCGCTTGCTTCTATCTATTCCTTATTAAAATAAAGAGCTTTCAGAGGAATGGCAAAGGAGTAGGTATAAACTCTATGTATGTTTAATATCTGGCATTTATTTCTAAAGCCCTGCTGAAAGGAAAATTTAAAAAGCCAATCCTTTCCTAAGCTATGCCAAGGTTTATTGTTTTGGGGTTATAAGTATGGGTTATACCTGTCTCAACTTTATATTAAAAATTTTTTATAAAATAAATTTAGATTTTTTTATCATCCATCTCCACCTGAGGGAGCTGGGAAAGAAGATTTTTTAACAATTTTTGGTTAACTAGATCGAGCTGTAAAATTTCTTTAAGAATATCACATAAAGAAGTCAGCAGTTCGTTAATTTGCAAAGAAGAAGGATCGTGGGAAGATTTATTTATCCAATACTTTTTAAGAGGTGTTAAGGTTTTTTCAATATCGCGTATACAAGCTACCAAAGCCTTTTTCTTGCTAAGGAGAGAATGCATTTCCTGAGGAGGATGTTTCGAAATTAACTTTTCATGCTCATAATGAGTAAGAGTTAAAATGTCTTTATAATAATCATGTTCTTTTTTTAAAAGGTGATAAAGTGCTTCATCATTCGAGAGGCTGCAAAGTGAGGAGAAATTTTTTGCCATAGCAGATGCCAATTTTCTTCAAAAGTTTTTTCCACAGCCTATGAATATTTGTGTTTTTGTTCAAGTAAGAATGAAAAAAAAATTATCTACTTAATCGGCAGGTTGGCTAAGCAATTGTTTGTATTATATAAATATAACTAAAAATTTAATAATAAAATCCCATAAATGGGATGTTTTTAATAAATTAAAACTATTTTTAATAGCATGTTTGATTGTTATGCCGAATTCAAATAAGAAGCTATCAAAAAGAAATTAGGGGGTAGGTTACAAACTATCTCCCCACTCTAAGTTACGGGCTTTTTTATAGAGCTCTCCATGGCGCCGTGAAATTATTCTATCAGCCAATCCTTCGTTTTGCGTGCAGAGCTTAAAACTTAGATGGCCCGAGTGCTTGTGAGGATGGCGTAAAATACGTGCCTCCGGCAAAGCGGTAGCAGTTTTCGTGCAAATGATATAAGAAAATTTTTCATCTTCATAGCCGAGAAGGGCACCTTTGGCTTGCTTGTGAAAAGGGGATCTTTCTAAGCGAACGCTGAAGTGGCACCAATCTTTTTCTGCCATGGGGCATGCATGCTGGTGGGGGCATGGGGCTAAAATATGTGCTTGTAAGTCGATGAGGTGCTGGCGTATTTGTCTAACTACCTGAAATCCTAGCATCGTGCCTGGTTCAATGATGACCAACGCTTGCCTAGCACTTCTCCATAGTTTTTTAATTATCTCTCCCCATACGGGCTGAGGCCATTCTCCCATGGCATACGATACAACGATTAGATCACTTTCTGGAAAACAATCTCGTTTTAAAACATCTCCTTCTACCCACTGCGCCTCTCTGAATAAAGAAGTCTTAGCTTGCAAGGTTAATTTTTTGCCTAAAGAAATTAAAAAGTTATCCTGCTCAAGGAGAGTGATTTTACAAGTATGAGGGAATAGTTCTGAAACAGCCCACATGGCAGTACCGGGGCCTGCTCCTACATCCAGTACAGAGCCGAAGATTCCCTCATAACGCTCTTTTAATTTATTTAACACGTATTTTATAGTTTCAAAGGTTGCTGGCATACGTGAAAGTAGGTAGGCTATACGCTGCTCGGGGCTGCTCACAAAACGTTGCTTGCTTTGCATAATTTTTTGGCGTTGCTTCTCATTGCGATAACGCTCACTCAGTTCTTGTGTAGCCTGTTGTAAAGCACTTCCCCTTAACGTGTGGGCCTCACGTTCGAGAGCTTGCTGTAAAATGTTGGGTAGATTCATGGTACCTTATAGTGGCGAGGGTCTGTAGCTGTTACGGTAAAATCTAACATTGTTTCTGGCATATTAATAGCACGCCCCGCAAATGCATGTTTAAATTGTTCTGTGGCTAGCTGATTATCTTCAGCTTTTTTAACCTGATAGTAGAGACTGATGCGCTGTTGCAAGATTTCTTCTACTGTAGAAGGATCTCCAAAAATGGCTAATAGAATAGCTTTAGGGGCTAAATACACTCTTATTTTAGTCTTTTGCGGGTTAAGCGTAACAAAGTCCAACAAGGAAATTGTATGAGCATTATATTTATATTCTTCAAAGCTTTCATCTAAAGATTTTCCAATTTTGCTGCTATCCAGAGCATTTATATTTTCGGTAGGCAAATTAAAATCCTTACTTCCTAGGCTTACAGGCGGGCTCAAGTTGCATCCTTTAAGCAATGAATAGTAAATATCCTGGAGAAAAGGCTGACCTAAATCTAAGTTTTCTAAGCCATTTTTT